>JAUVQW010000049.1 GCA_030597945.1 Actinomycetes bacterium | reverse complement strand
GTGTCGAATTTATAGCTGTTAATACTGATGCTCAAGCATTACTCATGTCAGACGCTGATTATAAGGTTCACATAGGAGGCGACCTGACAAAAGGGTTGGGAGCAGGCGCGGATCCGGAGATCGGCCTTCAATCCGCTGAAGAAAGCAGAGAAGAAATTAAAGAAGCGTTAAAAGGTGCTGACATGGTCTTCATAACTGCCGGAAAGGGCGGGGGGACAGGAACGGGAGCGGCGCCGGTAATAGCTGAGATAGCTAAGGAAATTGGAGCGTTAACCGTTGGAGTTGTTACTAGACCATTTAGTTTTGAGGGTAGAAAGAGATCGACTCAAGCCGAGGATGGAATAGTCAGGCTTCGAGATAAAGTAGATACATTAATAACTATCCCCAATGATAGATTACTTCAAGTAGCTGAGAAAAAGACATCGATACTTGATGCTTTTAGGGTAGCAGACGACGTATTGAGGCAGGGTGTTCAAGGAATTACAGATCTTATTACCGTCCCCGGCCTTATCAATCTAGATTTCGCTGACATCAGGACAATTATGGCAAACGCGGGGTCGGCGCTAATGGGAATTGGTGTCGCCTCCGGTGAGAATAGAGCTACAGAATCTGCAAAGGCGGCTATTTCCAGCCCCCTCTTAGAAGCCTCAATCGAAGGCGCTCAAGGAGTGTTGTTAAATATCTCCGGCGGTAGCGACCTAGGGCTTTTTGAGGTGAATGAAGCTGCAGAGATTGTAGCTAACTCCGCTCATCCGGAAGCCAACATTATCTTTGGAGCTGTCATAGATGATTCCTTGGAAGACGAGGCAAGAGTAACGGTCATAGCAACCGGTTTTGATCAAAGAAGAAGGCAGCAAGAGAAGATGGATCTTACAACCGGCACAACTGATATAAACATTGAAACCGACCCGGTTTTTCAGACCGGCGAAGAATACGAAGTCCCTTCTTTTTTAAAAAAGGGTGATAATTAAAAAGATATTTCTCTCCGATTGATAACCGATAGATAGCAAAAAGGCACTATGTGTAAACGTAGAGCCTTTTTGCTTTTCTAAAGACTTGACAATGTTTTTTTTAAAGAGTAATAGTTATTACATAAAGTAATATCGGCAAATTGAAATGAGAATATCGCGCTACGGGAGCTCGCAAGGGCTGAGAGTCGAAATGATCTTCGAAAACCGTTTGAACCTGTGGGACAATACCTACGAAGGGAAGCTTATATTTTGTTAGCGCTTCCTTTTTGGTTTGCGCTTTTTTTTATTTCTAGAAAGGAAAAAATGGAGGGTTCGAAAGAAAGAATTTTTTCAAAAGTAAGCGAGAAACAAGTAACAAAAGCAATCGTGGAGGGATTTTGCGAAGAATTCTGTCGAGTCATTGAAAGTGATGTAATCATAATCGGAGGTGGCCCGAGCGGACTGGTAGCGGCAAGTGAATTAGCTTCAAAGGATTATAAAACGGTTGTAATAGAAAGCAATAATTATCTTGGCGGCGGTTTCTGGTTAGGAGGGTATCTGATGAACAAGATAACTGTTAGAGCCCCGGGCCAAGAAATACTAGATGAATTAATGGTTCCGTACCAAGAAGTCGAACCGGGTCTATTTGTCTGTGATGGTCCTCATGCGTGTTCAAAACTGATCGCTAGTGCCTGTGATGCCGGAGCAACAATTATCAATGCCACCAAGTTTGATGATGTTGTTTTAAGAGAGGGCACAGTAGCCGGTGCAGTTATCAACTGGAATGCTGTTTCGTCTCTTCCCAGGGCGATAACTTGCGTAGATCCGGTTGCTATAGAATCAAAGTTGGTGATTGATGCAACAGGCCATGATGCCGTTGTTGCCAATAGCCTTGGTAAAAGGGGCTTGTTAGACATTAAGGGATTCAGCGGTATGTGGGTAGAGGATTCTGAAGATGCCGTAGTAAATAAAACCGGACCGGTCTATCCGGGGTTGGTTGCATCGGGAATGGCTGTTGCTACGATCTACGGGCTTTCCAGGATGGGCCCTACTTTTGGGGGCATGCTTTTATCTGGTAAAAAAGCGGCAAATGAATCTATTAAGCTGTTAGAGCAAACGATTGAAGAAAAAGAGCCTATGTACGTGAAATAGATAGATCAATAAATGAATGGAGTAAATATGGAGTTAAACAAGACAGTATCAGAGGATCTTCAAAAAATTCGCGATCAAAAGCCGCTTCTTCATCACATTACAAACATGGTCGTGATGAATGAGACAGCCAATGCGACTCTATGCCTTGGAGCCCTTCCTGTCATGGCCCATGCCGACGATGAAGTAGAAGAGATGGTCGCTTACGCCGGCGCTTTAGTGCTAAATATCGGGACCTTATACCCGCAGCTTATAAAATCGATGATCCGTGCCGGTAGGCAAGCAAATGATTTAGGCGTTCCGGTCATATTAGATCCAGTTGGAGTTGGAGCTACAAAGCTGCGTACTGATAGCGCGAAAGAGATCCTTAGGGAATTAAGCGTAGATATCGTTAGGGGAAATGCGGCAGAAGTCTCCATCTTAGGTGGATTTGAAGGTGAGATCAAAGGGGTCGAATCGATGGGAGGGTCCGGTGATCTTATTAACGTATCTAAAGAGTTCGCAAAAATACATGATTGCACGGTCGCCATAACTGGTGAAGTGGACATCGTAAGCGATCAGAGCAAAACACTAAAGGTATCTAATGGTGATGAGATGTTGAGTAAGATTACCGGTACAGGGTGTATGGCAACGACGATTATCGGTGGTTTCGCTTCAGTTCAGGAGGATAAGAGTCTCGCGGCGGCAGGCGCTTTAGCGATGTTTGGGCTTGCTGGAGAATTAGCTGCGGCTGACACGGGCAATAGGCCGGGAAGTTTTCATGTGGCTCTTTATGATCGCATCTCCATGATCCAGCCCGGTGATTTAAAAGATAACGCTAAAATAGAGATAGTGTCCTAAGTATTGAAAGAGATAGATTATAGCCTGTATGTTATAACCGAAAACAACCCTGCTCTGGGCATTACCCACTTACAAGTTGCAACTAATGCTATCGAGGGTGGCGCTACAATTATCCAGTTAAGGGATAAAAAAGCAGCCGGGAATGAAATTATGGGTATTGGTAAGGAGATAAAAAGTCTCTGCCAAGAAGGTGGGTGTTCGTTTATCATTAATGATGATGTCGAGGTAGCATTAGAAATAGATGCCGATGGGGTCCATCTGGGACAGAGCGATATGTCGTTAAAAGAGGCCCGGCGCTTGGTGCCAAGCGATATGGTAATCGGTGTCTCGGCAACCAGTTATAAAGAGGCTAGGGCCGCATTTTATGAAGGCGCCGACTATATTGGGGTCGGCCCGATCTTTGAGACGACCAGCAAAGATGACGCTAATGCCCCTATAGGTCTTACGGCTTTGAAAAAGATATGTGAAGAGATAAACATCCCGGTAATTGCAATCGGGGGGATAACATTGCAAAATGTAACTGATTTAAAGAAGGCCGGGGTAGATGGTGTCGCAGTTATCTCGGCGGTAACAAGAGCGAAGAACATGGTTTTAGCTACGAAAGTATTAGCCGAAGCGATAAAATAATACAGATCAAGCCAGGCGTGTTGAGTCGATGGGGATCAAGATGACTACAGTTATCGATAGGTTAAAAAAGGGAAGCGTGCCCGAGAACGTTGTTAAAGCTGCGTCCATTGAAAATATCTCGCAAGAACTTATGATAGAGGGATTGATTGCCGGAGAGATCGTCCTTCCAAATAATGTAAATCGTGAGTTTCAAAGACCGGTAGCTATCGGAAAAGGGCTTAGAACTAAAGTAAACGCCAACATCGGGACATCGTCAGACTTTCAAGATATTGATTATGAATTGAAGAAATTGCAAACGGCTTTGGAGGCGGGAGCAGATGCCGTTATGGATCTTTCCACCGCCGGCAACCTAGATAGTATCAGAAGTTCGATGAGATCCAGGTGCTCTGTCCCGCTCGGTACGGTCCCTATATATCAGGCGATGGTCGAGTCTCAGACGACTAAAGGAAGTATGATCGATATGACCGTCGATGAGATATTTGCGGTCATAGAAAAGCACGCCAAATCCGGAGTCGATTTCATCACCGTTCACTCAGGAATAACCAGGGACACGGTTGAAAGTCTAAAAAGAGGTACTCGAGTCGCCGAGGTCGTTAGCAGAGGTGGGGCTATGACGGTAGCTTGGATGCTAAGGCATGACAAGGAAAATCCGCTTTATGAGTACTTTGATAGACTTGTCGGGATAGCGAGGGAATACGATGTCACCTTGAGCCTCGGTGACGGGATGAGGCCGGGTTGTATAGCCGATGCAAGCGATCAGGTCCAATTTCAAGAGCTACTGACCCTAGGTCGATTAGTCGAGATATCAAAAGCGGAAAATGTTCAGGCATTAGTCGAGGGCCCCGGACATATGCCTTTTGATCAAATAGAGTCCAATGTTCGTTTGGAAAAGGAGATATGTGGCGGGGCTCCATATTATCTTCTTGGTCCACTGGTAACGGACATCGCTCCGGGATACGACCACATAACAGCAGCAATAGGTGGCACGATGGCCGCCTCTAAGGGTGCGGATTTTCTATGTTACGTCACTCCAAGGGAGCACCTGGGGCTTCCGACACTGGAAGATGTTCATGATGGGGTAATTGTTAGTCGGATCGCCGGCCATGCTGCTGATATCGTTAAAGGAGTCCCCGGGGCATCTGACTGGGATCTAAAGATGGCCAAGGCCAGAAAATCGCTCGATTGGAAGGCTCAGCAGGAACTGGCTATCGATCCCGCAAAGGCCCGAGACTCATATGAGGAGCGCAAAGGGACGATCGCCGCAGATGCATGCACTATGTGTTCTGAGTTTTGCGCAATGAAGTTGATATCCGACTATTTAGAAGTCGACGAGACCCCAATCTGTTGATGATCTTCTACGGTAGCGATACTGATCAGATATGAAAGTTTCCGAGATCGGAGAGTTCAATTTAATCGATCGAATAAAATCGATGATCGGTCGCCACGGAGATGACGTTAGGATCGGGATAGGAGATGATGCCGCCTTAGTAAGTTTTGACGGTAGCGAGGTCCTGCTGACCACAGATGTGCTTGTCGAGAACGTTCATTTTACTAATGAGATCCCTCCGCACTCTATTGGCTATAAATCGATCGCTGTTAATATCAGCGACATAGCGGCGATGGGAGGAAAGCCCAAGCACATACTTGTATCCCTTTCCCTTCCCGAGAATACTGAGATAGATTTTGTAGATGAGATGTATAAGGGAATGATCGATTGTGCTAAAAAATATAATGCCGGTATAGTCGGCGGAAATATGTCGAGGTCGAGTGAGATAGTCATCAATGTGACCGTGACTGGTACTGTAGAACCGGAAAATCTCAGAAAGCGCAGTACCGCTTCGGTCGGGGATAGCATCTTAGTTACAGGATCTCTTGGAGGATCGGCGGCCGGACTGTTGGCTATTGAAAAAGGCATCGTCGATCAGGGCGGATACCATAACAACGATCTTATAAAAAAGCACTTATATCCCAAAGCAAGAATCGAAGAATCAAGATTCCTAGCTAAACTTGGGAGCCGGGCTGTTGAAGATATTTCAGACTCACTTTTCCTGGATCTATCCAATATATGCTTGGCAAGCAATGTGGGTGCAGTAATAGATGTTAGCAAGATACCGGTGGCGCTCGAAGCAAAAGAGATTAAAAAAGCAATCGATTGCAATCCGCTAAATTTGGCTCTAAGTGGTGGAGAAGATTATGAATTGTTGCTGACCGCATCAAAAGAACAAGCCAAAAACATGATTGAAAGCCTGATGATAGAAACAGGAACTGAGCTTAGTGAGATAGGAGAGATAGTCGAAGGAAGCGGGGTCAGGCTTATTGATCCTGACGGCGAGGAGTTCGATTATGAAAAAAGCGGTTTCGATCATTTTAAAGGGGCGAAATGAGGGAGAGACAGTGGTAAAAGTTATGTCGATCGCCGGCTCTGATTCATTTTCGGGTGCCGGCATACAAGCTGATCTTAAAACCTTTCGCCTTTTTGGAGTTTACGGTTTTACAGTAATAACTTCCGTAACGTCACAAAACACAAGAGCCGTAAAAGATATATTTAATATTCCGCCAGATATAGTTGCTTCTCAGATAGAGGCGATCTTAGAAGATAGCCGGGTAAGCGGAGTAAAGATAGGCATGATCGGCGATGAGCTTTCGACAGATGTTATCGGCGAAAAAATAGAAAATCACGGACTAATAAATATCGTACTTGATCCGGTCATCTTTTCGCACAGCGGAACGATCTTTTTACAGAAAAAACATCTTTCTAAGGTTAAGAAAGAACTTATTCCGTTATCAGATATAGTTACACCCAATATAAGTGAGGCCGAAATCTTAACAGGTCGAAAAATTAGCGATCTTAAAGGGGCTAAAGATGCCGCCCTGGCTATCTGTGAGATGGGAGCGGATAGTGTTCTGATTAAAGGCGGTCATGCAAACTATGGAAAGATCGATTTACTTTTAACGGGTGGAGATTTTCATGAGTTCGATAATGAGGATGTCGCCACTTTACCCGTCCATGGGACCGGCTGCATCCTTTCATCGGCCATAGTTTGTGGCATTGCTAGTGGCGAAAACACTTTCGATTCCTGCCGTAATGCTATAGATTTTGTTCATGATTCAATAAAGAACGCGTTGAAGATCGGTTCGGACCAGAGAATCGCTCCTATCTAATAGGTGGCAACGGCTTGAGGGTATCCAGGAAGAATAGGGTAGTCAAAGTAAGGAGCAAGCGCTTAAAGCGATAGAACGTTTGGTGTTAGCATATAAGGCGTTAGCACGTTAAGTATGACTCTCTTTTACTCTTGAATCCCTTAAACTTGTTCCCTGTTCTCAGCTTTCCGATATGCTATCATTACATCTATGCCCGAGATCAATAGACCGGTATTAACAATAGGAGCGCTTCAACCAGTCGGTAAAGCCGGCATCTTAGTCGATTGGGCTGTTCTAAGAAAAATGGGTGTTCATCCGACAGCTGCTATTTCAGCTGTTATGCTAGATGATGACAACGTAGAGGCGGTGAGCGCCAGTCTGCTTGATCGTGAATTAAATACCTTTGCGGAGACGATCAAAATGGAGGCTGTAAAAGTCGGCATTCTTGGTACTCGAGAAAACATGGAAGCAGTCGCCACCTTTTTTGAGGATAATGAACATCACGTAAATCACCTAGTTATCGATGTGTCTCTTGAATCTAATGAGGGCATAGAACTCATTAGTAGCACTGCTATCTCATTATTAAAGATGCGCCTACTTCCTCTTGCGGAGATAGCGATTGCATTTCCTAGCGAAGCGGAGAGGCTATCAGGTCAAAAAGTAAGCACTATCGATGAGATGAAGGAAGCGGCCGAAGCTATCTCTATCTATGGCTCAAAGCATGTTCTCGTGAGATCCGATAAGTTGATCGACGGGGAATGGGTAGATATTCTCTATGACGGAAGAGAGCACCAGCTCATATATAGTAAAGAAGAACCAAAAGTAGATATAAGGAAATATCGTGATGTCTATGGCTCAGCCTTGGCTGTATATCTTCTTGAGAGGGGCAGCAAGGTGAATGAGGCTTGTGAGCAAGCACAAAAGTTTATCAACTCGTATAAAATACCAGTCTAAAATCATTTATTAATTAGGGCGAGGATACCGTAATTCCCCTTTTGTTTTATCTCGTCATCTATCTATCCATCAAAGATGGATTCCGCCTATGACGGAGGCCTCTACCCGCCCCCCACCGACAAAGTAAATATGTAGATGTGGGGCTGTTTGAGTTGCACCCGGTCGGAGTTTACCCGTT
>JAUVQW010000164.1 GCA_030597945.1 Actinomycetes bacterium | reverse complement strand
TTCCAGAGTAGGAGGCAATGCTCAGATCAAAGCGATGAAGCAAGTAGCCGGTAGGTTGAGGCTTGATCTGGCTCAATATCGTGAGCTAGAGGCGTTTGCTCAATTTGGGTCGGAACTTGATAAAGCTACTCAGTCGACTTTGAATAAGGGAGAGAGGATCGTCGAGGTCATAAAACAGAAACAATATGAGCCACAACAAGTAGATAAACAGGTAGTCATTATTTTTGTAGTCACGAATGGTTTTATGGATGATATTGAGATGGAAAAAATTAAAGACTTTGAAGTAGAATTTTTACAGTATATAGAAGGTACACATCCAAATATTTTTAAGAATATAAATGATGAGAAAAAGATTTCCGATGAGACTGAGAAATTAATTGTTGATTCGGTCGAGGAATTTAAAAAATCATTTATGGAGTAACTGGATCCAAGGCAGATAGTTAAAGGGAACAAGCGATGGCTTTAATAGATCTAAGACGACGCATTAGAAGCGTTGACAATACAAAGCAGATAACAAAAACAATGGAGATGGTCGCGGCCGCAAAGATTAAAAGGGCTCAAAACCGTATCGAGGCTGCTCGTCCTTATGCCCTAACGATGATGGAGGTCTTGGAGAATATCGGTGAGAGAGTAAGCGTTGGACAACATCCGCTCTTAGAAGTAAGAAGTGAGATAAAACACACGGTTGTTATTCTACTCTCATCCGATCGCGGGCTTTGCGGGGCCTTTAATACCAATGTTATTAGAAAAGCTGAGAAGTTGATAAAAAGTGAAAAAGCCGAGGGTACGAAGGTTTCAGTATATGGTATCGGCAAGAAAGGCATTAATTATTTTAAATATACCGGTAACGAGTTTATCGGTGAGATAAGAGATATAAGTGACAAACCTACTTTTCAAGACGCCAAGGAGATCGCTGAAGATCTTATTAACAGATACATCGATAAGAGCATAGATAAAGGTGTTCTAGTATTTAACCAATTCAAGTCAGCAATGGAGCAGACAGCCATTGAGCATGTCTTGTTACCAATTAAGAAAGAGTCGGTAAAGAGCGACGACGTGGAAGTAAGTGCCGACTATGCCTTTGAACCAAGCGATAACGCGGTGCTCGATCAGTTGCTACCGACCTATATAGAGGCGCTGATATATAGGTCTCTAATGGAATCTGCAGCCAGTGAGCACGGAGCAAGACGTACAGCGATGAAATCGGCGACTGATAACGCGACTGATATGATAGGTCATCTTACCAGGTCATTAAATCGTGCGAGGCAAGCGCTAATAACTCAGGAGATATCTGAGATCGTTGGAGGCGCTGAGGCGATGGCTGATTAAATGGAAGGACAATATATCTTGATGAATAGTTTTTTAAGGATGATTCAAATTAGGAGGAGAAAATAATGGGGACGCAAAATATTGGGAAAGTCGTCCAGATCATCGGGCCGGTGATTGATGCTGAATTCCCGCCGGAACAATTACCGGAAATATATAACGCTTTAAAGATATCGACTGAAACGGATGCCGGTAAAGTCGAGCTGGTTGTCGAAGTTCAACAACATCTACCCAATAATCAGGTAAGAGCGGTAGGCATGTCTTCTACTGATGGTTTAGTGCGTGGCGCAGAGGTCATCGATACCGGGGCACCTATAAGTATGCCGGTCGGAGAAGAGACACTTGGGCGGATGTTTAACGTGTTAGGTGAAACCGTTGATAATGGAGACGAGGTTAAAACAAAAGAGAAGTACCCAATACACAGAGAAGCTCCGGCATTTGAAGACCTTGAGCCGACAACCGAGATCTTCGAGACTGGGATCAAGGTCATAGATCTTTTGGCGCCTTATGTAAAAGGTGGAAAGACCGGCCTTTTTGGTGGTGCCGGCGTTGGAAAAACGGTTATCATCATGGAACTTATTAATAATATCGCAACGAAACACGGAGGAAAATCAGTATTTGCCGGTGTAGGCGAGAGGACTCGTGAAGGAAACGACCTTTGGTTGGAGATGAAAGAATCCGGAGTATTGGAAAAAACCGTTTTGGTCTACGGGCAGATGAACGAGCCTCCAGGAGCAAGGCTTAGAGTCGGTCTCGCAGGTCTTACGATGGCTGAATATTTTAGGGATCAAGGCCAGGATACGCTCCTTTTCATAGACAATATTTTTAGATTTACTCAGGCAGGGTCGGAGGTTTCCGCTCTTTTAGGCCGTATGCCCTCTGCCGTCGGCTATCAACCGACACTTGGAACAGAGATGGGTGAATTACAAGAGAGGATCACCTCTACGAAGAGAGGATCGATTACTTCCGTACAGGCTATTTATGTGCCAGCTGACGATCTAACTGATCCTGCCCCTGCGACCGCCTTTACTCATCTTGACGCAAGGACGGTTCTTTCGAGGCAGATCGCCGAGCTTGGGATCTATCCGGCGGTCGATCCATTGGATTCGACGTCAAGGGTTCTTGATCAGCAGTACATCGTTGATGAACATTATGACTTTGCAACGAGTGTTCAAGAGATATTACAAAAATATAAAGAGCTTCAATACATCATTGCTATTTTGGGTATGGACGAACTTTCAGAAGAGGACAAATTGACAGTTCAAAGGGCAAGAAAGATACAGAAATTTCTATCCCAACCATTCTTTGTAGCTGAACAGTTTACCGGTATTTCCGGAGTCTATGTATCTCTTCAAGAGACGATCGAGGGATTTAAGCAGATCGTAGAAGGAAATCATGACGATGTTCATGAACAGGCTTTCTATATGACGGGAACAATAGACGAAGTGCTAGAAAAGAATAAAGAACTAAGCGGCAAGGAAGCATCTTAGG
>JAUVQW010000092.1 GCA_030597945.1 Actinomycetes bacterium | reverse complement strand
TCAAATAGATTCTCGTTAGCTTTGATGTCGGCGCCGGCCAGCAGGCCGGCGACTGATATGTGGCCAGCAAAAAAGGAGTTTTTTATCTCGACTATTCGAAGCATTGCGCCCGATCTCCGATTGATTGACTCTATCGCAGCAGTTAGTACGGGAGCGGCCATCGTGGATGTCAGCACCGCATGTTCCTTTTTGCCTATAATTAACTCTTCATCATTCATTTTTGTCTCGATCTCATCAAGAAAAAGTCTGGACAAACCAATACCGTTTTCCAATTGAGGGTAGTCCTCGTAATACTCGCCATCAGGCAACTTCGTCCCCGATATCAGATAGAACTCATCGGCAAGAAATACCACTCGCCTGTCGATACTTTTCATATTAGCGTCTTGGGTCTTTGATACCGCCCGGATCAGCTCCTTTGCCTCATCTCCGCTGACCGGTCTTATTGTCTCCAACTTATCCCTATACCCGGTTAGCCCGGCCGGGACGATGCCGATGGAGGCAACCCCCATCTTTTGAAGTTCTAAAATAGTCTTGGTAAGAGGCGGCCCATCATTGATGCCGGGGCAGAGGACTATCTGGATATGAGCCTCAATCCCACCGGCGATCAGATTATTCAGCATCTCCAAGGCTCTATCATCATCTTTTGGTCTGATAAGCTCTTTACGGGTCAGAATATTGGAAGAATGTAGCGATATATAGATGGGGGATAGTCGTTGGTCGATAATCCTCTTTATGTCGCCATCGCCCATATTGGTAAGAGTTATAAAATTTCCGTATAAAAAAGATAATCGATAATCGTCATCTTTTAGATATAACGACGGCCTTAGACCTCTTGGCAGCTGATCGATAAAACAGAATTGGCAGCTATTATTGCAGGTCATTATCTTATCGAAAACTGATGAACTAAACTTTAGCCCCAGCCCATGGTCTGCGTCATTGTCGATCGAAGTCGAATAGAACTCGCCGTCTCTTTTAACTTTTAAGTCAAGATGTTCATCTTGGCAGAGATATTGATAATCTAAGACGTCTTTCAATTTTTTTCCATTGATCGAAACGAGCACGTCTCCTGTCTTGATCCCACTCGACTCGGCCAGACTTCCCCGCTGGACCGATATTATCTGAGCAGCCATATCAATTATCAGTACCTTTATCGATCTTGCTGATATTATCTACAACTTCATCGAGCAACCACTCGGGAGTTGAGGCACCCGCCGTTACACCGACACACTCATATCCCTCAAACCAAGTTTCATCGATCTCATCAGCGGTCTCGATGTGATGTGTCTTGGTCCCCGCCTCCTCGCATATTGAGGCCAGCCGACTCGTATTAGCGCTATTCTTGCCGCCGACAACGATCATTATATCGGCCTTAGTAGCAAGGTCCCGTGCCGCTTCCTGCCTTTGGGTGGTAGCGTTGCATATTGTATTATAGATCTTTATTTCACCGGCAAGTGAAGCTAGCTCCGCTATTATCTCCCTTAACTTGGTAAGGGATTGCGTAGTCTGGACAACCACACCTAATTTTTTAGCGCTGTCTATCTCCGCTATGTCGCTCACTTCCTCGACGACTCGGGCTAACCCGTCAGTATGAGCTAAGATACCTACCACCTCAGGGTGATCCCGTTCACCGATGACAATCACCTCATATCCGCCTCTCATCAGTTCCTCAGCGCAATTTTGCGCTTTAGCGACAAATGGGCACGTAGCATCGACGACCCGAAGTCCCCGATCGATCGCTTTATCCGTCACTTTCGGATCGATCCCGTGAGTCCGAATTATAACGGTCCCTTTCTTAACATCTTTTATGTCGTCAATTGGATTGACTCCGGATTTTTTAAAGAGTTCGACCACTTGAGGGTTGTGTATTATCGGTCCCAGCGTGTATATCGGTTTTTCGTGGGACTTGACCGCGGTCGATGCCATCTTTAGCGCCCTCTCGACGCCATAACAATAGCCGGCGTAATCAGCCCTCTCTACTTTCAATCTACCCACGACTGCCTTCTTCTTTTACGATAAGACTATCGATCGATCTCATCATCATAACGGTCGCCTCTTCCATAATGACCTTTTTATCTTTTTCATCTTCCTCTACTTTAAAGGGGCGCCCAAAAGCGACGGTGATCTGCGGAAACCGCGGCAGCACACCTTTTATGACCTTGTTGGAACCGATAACCGCAGCCGGAAGGACAACTGCCCCACTTTTTAGAGCTATCAGCGCCGAGCCCATCTGGCCCGCTCCGAGTTCTTCCTCTTTTATCCTTGTTCATTCCGGAAAGATGGCGACGACTTCCCCCGCCTTCAACCGTTTGAGAGCCTCTTTTAGCGCTTTTCTGTCGGAAGATTCCCGTTTTACCGGAAAAGCATTAACACGGGGAAGCAACTGTTTTAACATTGGCATTCTAAACAGATCGTCCTTTGCCATAAAATGTATCTGCCTTTTTGGAAAAGCAAGTCCCAGGCAGATAGGATCAATGTAACTGGCATGATTGGATACAATCAATACCGGCCCTTCGCCGGGAAGATTCTCCTTGCCGACAAAACGGATACGATAGAAGATCTTAAAAATTGGCCAGAAAAGAATATAAGCGATTTTATATAACATCTTCTACCAGCAGTGATATCTTCTCCACCACTTCATCGATCGACATCTTTGTCGTATCTATCTCTATCGCGTCATCGGCAACCGCAAGGGGGCTGGCCGCTCTAGAGCTGTCTATACTATCCCTCTTCCTAATCGAGGATTCCACTTCATCCTTTTCTATTCTGTGTCCTTTTTTTCTTAAATCGATTATTCGCCTGTCTGCTCGGATTTCTTCTGATGCCGTCAGGTATATTTTTACTTTGGAATCGGGAAAAACCACCGTCCCGATATCACGGCCCTCTACGACAGCGTCCATCGAAGAAAATGATCTTTGGACCTCGACCAACCGCTCCCTAACACCTTGTATTCGCGAGACAATTGATACAGCGGCATCAACCTCCGGAGATCTGATAGATTCAGTGACAATCTCCTCGTTAATGATGATATCTGAATATATGCTCACATTATCATATTTTACATCAATGCTGGCTGATTTTGCCAGTTCCGTCACAGCTTCTTCATCTTCAAGATCTATCCCTTTTTTAAGCGCCAGAAAGGCAACAGCCCTATACATTGCTCCGGTATCCAGATACGAGATCCCCAAACGCTTGGCAAGCCTCTTGGCTACGGTGCTCTTTCCCGAACCGGCCGGACCATCTATCGCAATTATCAAAAAACCTCCTAAAGATCAGTAAACAGTATATCAAAGCAGACAACATCAAACCAAAGGTTGTTTAATCGTAGAAGATTCGATTAAACCCTATGCTTCTAGCCGTTTTACACTTATGATGCTAGAATCTGTTTATTGCCGATAAAGGAAACCTTGATGTCCAACTTTAGAACTTTTTTGATCGCCCTTGTCATTGTATTATTTATTAGCCTGACCTCGATAGTTACAATATATACGGACTTTCTCTGGTTCAATGACGTTGGTTATGAAAGTGTCTTTACCAAAACCGTTCTTACTAAGATAGTGACCGGGGTTGTTTTTGGAGGATTTTTTTGGATCTTTCTGACAGTAAATATAATCGTTGCCAGGCGTCTGGCTCCAAAAATTTACTATCTCGCACCAAAGCTAAGCTTTAGAGCGGTGATCCAGCAGGTTAAGCCTTATGTAGATAAGTATTTTGCCGCTATCTTTATCTTAACTTCCGTGGTCTTAGCCTTTATTATCGGCGCCGCGATGAGCAGCCAATGGGAGTTATGGCTTAGATACTTCAATCAGGTTTCCGCAGGTATAAGTGATCCGATCTTCAAGCAAGATATAAGTTTTTACCTCTTCTCTCTACCGGCGCTTGAAAGCCTTATTGCCTATTTCTTTACAGTGATAGTACTGACGACGATCATCTCGGTCGCCATCCATTTTTTAGACGGCGCTATAATTCCCGACGGTGGAAGCGATATGTTCGCCCCCCATGTAAAAGCACATCTTTCCTGGTTGGCAGCGCTACTCATACTTAACCTAGCGGGTTATTGGACGCTTAAAATATATAATCTTCTGTACTCTCCGACGGGAAATGTCGTATTTGGCGCCAGTTATACCGATGTAAATGCGACGATGCCGGCCCTTAGGATACTTATCGTTATCAGCATCATCGCCGCTATTCTGTTTTTGATAAACATATACTTTAGGGGTTGGCGCCTTCCCTTGATCGCCGTTGGCCTGGTAGGCGCTACTTGGTTATTAGCGGTAAACATATATCCGGCAGTTGTCCAAGCTTACAGAGTTGCTCCTAATGAGCTTAGCCGCGAAAAGCCATATATAAAGAATAATATCTCCTTTACCAGGAAAGCCTATAATCTTGACGAGATAAGCGAACATAAATTCCCGGCACTCGCTAACCTTGACGTTGCCGATCTAGCGGCTAACCAGGATACTCTTGGAAATGTAAGGCTTTGGGACTGGCAGCCGCTGAAGAGGACATACAGCCAGATCCAGGAGATACGTTTGTATTATGAGTTTGCCGATGTCGATCTCGATAGGTATACGATAGACGATAACTACCGGCAAGTAACTCTTTCAGCTAGAGAACTTTCAACTGAGAAATTACCTGAGACGGCAAAGACCTGGATAAACGAGCATCTGGTCTTCACTCATGGTTACGGAGCCGTTATGAGTCCCGTAAATGAGGTAAGTCCCGAAGGTCTTCCAAAACTTTTTATAAAAAATATCCCACCTGTGTCTTCTACTAATATCAAGATAACCCAGCCCGCCATATATTATGGTGAGAAAACTGATGATTACATTATTACAAATACGAAGACGAGGGAATTCGACTTTCCCAAAGGCGATAAAAACGAGTATACGACCTATGAAGGAACGGGCGGCATAAAGGCCACCGGACTGGCAAAAGCTGCTTTTACTCTTAGATTTTCCAGTCTCAAACTGCTCTTTAGCGATGAAGTCAACTCAAAGAGCCGTATACTTTTTCGAAGAAACATAATGGACCGTGTCGAGCGAATATCGCCGTTCCTACAATATGACAGCTATCCCTATCTTGTCTTCGTCGACTGAAAGCTTTACTGGTTTATAGACGCCTTCACTTCAAGCAGC
>JAUVQW010000086.1 GCA_030597945.1 Actinomycetes bacterium | reverse complement strand
TGGGGCTTGCCTACAAGGGCGATATGGCTGACACACGGGAGTCGCCGGCGATCGATATATTGGAACTCCTTGAAGATCGAGGCGCAAATGTCTCTTATTTTGATCCATATATTCCAAGTTATAGAGTCAACGGACAGACTATCCATTCAATAAATCTTGATCCAAAAACCTTAAAGAACATGGATGCTGTTATCATAGCTACTGCTCATTCAAGAGTAGATTACGACATGATCGTTGATAACAGTAAGTTGATATTGGATACGCGAAATGCGCTTCGCGACTACGACCTTCCCTTTATCTATCGCTAACACTTAAAACCGCTTACATGTTATTCTTTTATTTTTAAGAAGTGAGGATTAGATGTTGCTTGCAATCGATGTTGGTAATACGGAGACCGCTATCGGTCTTTTTGATGATAGTGGAAAACTAAAAAATCATTGGCGAGTATCGACTAGAGACGACCATACGGCAGATGAGAAGATGATCGAGATCGAAAATATTTTAGCGATAGACGCCCTTTCGAGCTCTGATATTACGGATGTTGTCTTATCTTCGGTTGTTCCGACATGTACGAGATCTTATAGCGAGATGGCTAAGAGGTTGGTAGGTAAAGAGCCCTTGATCGCCGGTCCGAACAATATTGGTGGTCTAAAAATAGAGTATAAATATCCTGAGGAGATAGGAGCTGACAGATTAGTAAATTCATTTGCCGGGCTTAGATTATTCGAAAGTCCGCTTATTATCGTTGATTTTGGCACGGCAACGACTTTTGATATCGTTTCTAATGAAGGAGCCTACCAAGGAGGCATTATCGCTCCCGGTTTGGAGATATCTGCTCGGGCGCTTTTTGATTCTGCCGCAAAGCTATCGAAGGTCGAGCTCATCGCTCCCGATAATATGATCGGTACTGATACCGTCACAAGTATCCAGTCGGGATTGATTTATGGGACTGCGGCGATGGTCGATGGCGTTGTCGATAAAATAGTTGCCGCTACCAATACTACATATAATGTGATCGCGACGGGTGGCGTCTCAAAAAGGGTCGCCAGCCATTGCAGAACCGTCTCAAAGATCGAGCCCTTACTTACTCTTTTTGGTCTTCAAATGATCTACGAAGATAATAAAGGCTGATCTCTCTTTGCAACGATTAGTCCGATCGGCCAGCTAATCTCCACTTTCTCAATAGACGACGCCTTTCGCTTTAACGCTTCGTAAGCCGGAAGGGCTTTAGGACCAAATAGAGCCAGTGTTAGCCCTCTACTATGGAGAACGTCTCCGAAGTCGCAGCCGCTGATTGACTCTCTTATCTCTACTTCAACTCTTGATTTTATCTTGAAACCGTCGATCTCTTCTTTTAAAAGATCTATTCCGCGCCATTCCCTTGGCGTCAGACTGATATCTTTTGGCTCCATCATCTCACTATACACTTCCTTAAGTATCAGGTTGCCCGTTTCCAAGCAATTTTGAAGACTCTCGCTTAGTCTTCTTGTAGGGGTACTTACGACAAGAGTACCCGCGTTTGTCGCTATCCCTTTAAGCGCCCTCTTGTCATCTACATCAAACCAGTGGTAAGACATGCTGCAAATCAATAGATCGAATTCTTCAGAGACATTCATGTCGGCAAGCCGACAATAATAGTGACTTACAACATTTTCAATGTGGCGACCGGTTACACTTTTCTCCTTTGATGGATCTAATGTAAAGATCGAAGCTTCCGGGAACATTTGATTTACTACCGATGCGGATATACCAGTACCGCTGCCGATGTCGATTATTCTTTTTGGAACAAATCCTCCTGTCATTACAGCTTTGCAAGCCAAGGAGGCGATCTTTGAATAGAAATCCCGATTAATGGGTGAGTCGTAAGATCTTTGATTTTCCTTGTAATGTTCGATTATCCATTTGCGCGTATTCTCACTCATTTAGAACCCCGTTTATCCAATTTCCCACCACTTCCGCAAGCTCAGCAGAGTCGAGAATATCCAAATGGCCAGAATTCTGGATCATGTGGGTCTCCACCCCAGATTCCCGCGCTTTTTTTGCATAATCGATGACAGTACTAAGATCGTTTTCACCATAAACGATACAGGAGCTATCTTTTTTTAGTTGAAAATCAATTTTTCCAAGTACCGACTTTAAACCGCTAAAATAAGTCTCTTCTTTGACGTTTCTCACTCTTAGAGCCTTTAGCAACTCCCTTTTTGCCCCTTCAAAGTAAAGTTCCATCGGGGGCGAGATAAGTACCGCTCTCCTATCTTCTTTGGAAGCCATTAAAGCTCCAAGACTATGGCCGACAACAACACATTCATCCGGAATACATTTTAATTCTAAAGCAATCGATCTTTGAAATGCCTCGTATGTGAAAAGCTCGTCTCTTCCTCCGTGGCCGGGAAGATCGATTATCGTGCTACCGATCTCCCTCTTTGCAAGATCTATTCCAAGAGGCAACATCTCTTCTTTAGAACCTCCATACCCGTGAAGGATCAGCGCAACTTTATCTTTTTTTTCCGTTTTAATAAAAATGCGATGCTCGCTATCTCTCTTTACTTTAAAGCTCACTTGCCACCTTTTCTATTGACAAATAGGTTATATCCAGTAACTCTTTCAGCTCGTGCCTTGAGATCGTAAGCGGCGGCATAAGGACTATTACGTCCCCTAAGGGCCTTATGATAACGCCCCTCCCTCTTGCCTCTAGTATCACTCGTCGACCGATTCTTGATGCTATTGGAAATATCTCTTTACTCTCTCTATCCTTAACCAGTTCTATGCCGATCATTAAGCCTGACTGGCGAATATCCCCGACAATACCGATATCGTAAAATCTACTCAGTAGAGAGCCAAGCTCCTCTGACAATGCTTTTGTTTTTTCTATCAGGTCCTCACTTTTAATTAGATCGATATTAGCTCTGGCCACCTCACAGGCAAGCGGATTTCCAGTATATGTGTGGCCATGAAAAAATGTCCTAAGTTCTTCATGCTCCCCTAAGAAAGCACTATATATTTCGTCTGATGCAAGTGTTGCCGCCAAAGGCAGATAGCCACCGGTTATCCCCTTTGCTACACACATAATATCGGGGCTGACTTTCTCGTGATCAGAGGCGAACATCTCTCCAGTCCGACCAAAGCCGGTCGCTACTTCATCCAAGACCAAAAGGACTCCGTTCTTGTTTGCCAGTTCACTAACTCTTGCCAAATATCCCGGTGGCGAAACCAGCATGCCGGCTGCTCCCTGAACCATTGGCTCAACAATCATTGCCGCGATCTCATCGTTTTTCGTGCTCAATATGTTTTCTAGCTCAACTGTACATTCCATGGTACAACCACTCACCTTCAAATCCATCGGGCAGCGATAACAATATGGTGAATCGACTTTGTAGCCATCGAAAAGAAGGTCTTCATATTTTTTATGAAAAAGATCGATCCCTCCAACACTTACCGATCCGATGGTATCCCCGTGATAAGCGTTTCTAAAGCTGACAAACTTATTTTTTCCTTCGTAGCCCAATTCTTTCCAATACTGATAAGACATCTTTAATGCGATCTCAACCGCGGTCGACCCACTGTCGGAATAAAAGACTTTGGCTAAACCTTCGGGAGCAATATCGATCAGTTTTTTTGCGAGTCTTATAGCCGGTTCATTGGTAAGCCCCAACATAGTAGAGTGAGCGATCTTGCCCGCTTGATTTCTTAGAGCTTCATCTAGCCTTTTGTTTCTATGCCCATGAACATTTACCCAAAGGGATGAAACACCATCTAAATACCGGTCACCTTCCGAATCAAAAAGATAAGAGCCGTCTCCCTTTTCTATCACCAGCGGATGGGGTTCTTCCTTCCTATACTCATTCATTTGAGTAAAGGGATGCCAGACGTACTTTAGGTCGTCCCTCACCAAATCGGGTGTCATGTCCTTTGGCGGTTTAAAAATTTTTCTTATCCGAGATTTATCCTGTTTTTTAATTAAAGATTTTAATAAGGTTATTCCTTTTTCATCCATGGTGAATTCAGGCATTTCCGGAATAACGGCAACAACGGGAAGGCCAGTCAACCTCTTGAGCTCAACAATGTTAGTTTCCATAGCTATTCCGTTGTCATCCCTAAATCGATTAATGATGAGACCAAGGATGCTTATCCCCCTGGCTCTAAGCGCTTCCATACTTAATAGCGTGTGATTGATAGTTCCAAGACCGATGTCGACTACATGGATGACCGGAAGATTCATCTTCCCTATAATATCCAAAACAGTTGAATTCTTTGTGACCGGGACATAAAGACCGCCTGCCCCTTCCACTATCACTGCCTGATGCGTAAGCTTTAAATCTTCGTAGTAGCCTAGGATCAGCTCTACATCTATTTCCTCATTAACAGCTTTAGCAGCTATATAAGGAGATGCAATTTCTTTATAGACATATGGATTATTTTTTTTCTCTACATCCGAGCCGGCAGCAAAAGACATAAAAGCGGCATCTTGTGATAAAAGCTTACCGCCTGCTTCATGGCTACCGCTTTGAACAGGTTTCATAAAACCGACATCAATTCCCATGTCTTTATATAGAAGGATCAAAAGCGCGGCTGCAGTACTCTTACCTATCTCCGTGTCGTTTCCGGTAACAAAAAGGGAGGGAAAGTCTAATCTTTTATTTTTTTTCTCATTCATTTCTTCATCCGTCACTTAAGCTAGGCCATCATTAACGCTGTTGCTAAGTGATTTTACAAAGTCGTCCAGTTGTTCGTGGGTATGATGGGCGGAAATGGTTATTCGGATCCTGGACGTACCCATGGGAACGCTTGGAGGCCTGATCGCCGGAGCCAAAAATCCATTGTCCAATAGAGCACGGCTGACCTTTTGAGTCGTTTCTGGATCATTTAACACGATTGGGATTATCGGTGTTGGGTCACTGCTGACTGCGAAGCCGCTTGAAACGAGTTTTCGTCTCATATATGTGACCTTGTCCCCCAACCTTTTTTGCCAGAACGGTTCATCCCTCAACAGCTTTACGCTTGCGCAAGCTGCCGCTATTGCTGATGGGGGCAGAGCTGTTGTATATATGAGAGTCTTTGCTTTATTGGTGATCAATTCAAGGGCTTCTTTTTTGCCGGCGACAAAACCGCCCATGCTGCCTAGCGCCTTACTCAAAGTTCCGATCTGATAATCAATATTACACCCATCGAATATGGAGTTAGAACCCGTTCCATCCTTACCTAAAACGCCGGTCCCATGAGCGTCATCTACAACTAAGATAGCATCATGCTTATGAGCTATACTGCTTAGCTCTTTTAAGGGAGCGATGTCACCATCCATTGAGAAGACCGAATCAGTTACGATGATCCTTCTTTTAAACCCACTCGATTCCTTTAATTCTTTCTCGAGATGATCAACGTCCAGATGGCGATATCTTAAGAATTTAGCCCT
>JAUVQW010000083.1 GCA_030597945.1 Actinomycetes bacterium | reverse complement strand
GAGCCGGCCAGCAAGTGTGGCACTTTTGGGATTCTTATACCAAGCAAGTGAAGATTCCATTTTATAGGTTGCGATCGATAGCGCTCTGCTTGAAGATTATTGATTCTTCCTCTCGACAGTTCATAAGCGATACTCCTTTGGCGGCGAGTAAGCGACTTCCAACGCTGCTGGTTATCGCCTAACTGGTCCAAATAGAAAGTTATTTCCTTAAAATCGTCTTTGCCAATCGAACGTTCAATATCGGATCCGTTTTTTAATAAATAGTTATGTAATTTTGGTACGTCGACGTCATCGAAGATGGGCCTTCGATACCTTAGTGAACGGGGTAAATAAAAACGTATCGTCGCAAGAGGGTTAAGTGCAAATAGTGCGGGAACGCCAGATTCAAGATCTATCCAAACCCACTTTAATTGCTCTTCGTCACTATCTTCCAACATAAAATTATTTGAGGCTACTGGATTACCAAGGCCCGCTTGCCATACTAAACCATCGAAACCGGACTCTATTAAATGATGTTGCAACGGCTTCATGATATTTATAACAAGATCACGTAGGTAATCGAGTTTGCTTCCGGGGAAAGGATTAGGCAGCGGCGCATGTTTTCCTTCTATCAACTCGGTTCTGATCTCAAAGGCCAGTTGTTTATCGTTCCAATCCCATGAGTCGGTGTCCGGTAACCGTAGTGTGCTGCCGAACCAGTATCGGACAAGATGTTTCAATATATATCGACGGGCGACTGCCGAGCGAATTGCCGACTCACACCAAGTGTAAGGATTAGCTGAGCCAGTCAAGATAAATAGTACAAGCTTCCCGAGACTTTCACCCGTGAAAGTTTTTTTTGCCAGGGAGCGCCCTTTTGAATCACGCTCGAGATAGACTTTACCTGAGCGCCCTTCTCCTATTAGTAATTCTTTGGTGCTGTTATTCATAGGTCCCTTGACCAGTTGATATTGTTACTATTATAACTCTAAATAGTAGAAGACCATAGAGAGTGAAAGCCTTAAGCAACTATGCGTTAATCATTATATTTAAGGGGTCACTATAATGGTTGAAGCCAAAGAAGCCTAAAAGAATATAAACTGCCTTTCGATGCAAAAGAGATTGTTAAAATAAGTCTGGTCAAGAAAGAGATAATCGATTAAGAGCTCGCTGTCAACGTTAGACGGGATCGAAATATTTACATCTTCTTTCAAAAAGAAAAAATCAAAGGCTTATTTAGCGTTATTTTGCTTCCTATGGTAAAATGCTTTTGATTCCTTGTATTACCTTTTAACGCAGGTAAGGTCGGTTGTTTACTTATTTAAACGTTGATTGAAAGGACCTGGATGAAAATCAGTTCGATATCTTTGATTCTAACAATATGTCTTAGTCTGTTCTTAGTCGGTTGCGGACCTGCTATCGAATCTAACGGCGAGCCGGCATCGGTACCCGGAAGCGGTGATACGTTAAGAGACGGCGATCTTCTGATAAAAGTCGTAGAAAAGAAGCTTTATGATAATAAAACTAATAGAAAGCCGTTGGCCGGAAAAGTGTTTTACCAACTGACTCTTGATCTGACCAACGAGAGCGACAACCCTTGGGACTCATCGAGCTGGGATTATACGATCGAAGATCCAAAGGGGAGAACGATAGAAGGATATATTGATATTAGCGATTCGTCTGGGGGAACTATCAGGCAAGATATCGATCCACACGATACCCTAAGACTGAAATTGATATATGAAGTACCAGAGGATCTAAAAGGCCTTGTCCTTACCACCTTTAATTCGGATGGTGTGAAACTGTGATAGGGAAGGCATTATATCGATAAGACAAGAAGCGCCGCGACCCCGCGGCGCTTCTTTTCTTTCTAAAGTAATTTCATGAGATGAACTCCATCCGATTTAAAAGCACCGGCCTCTAAAAAAAATTATAAAAAAGCGAGAGAACGTAGTTAATTTGGGAATATAACAGACTGTTGTATCCAAATGATTTCACGTTTTTTATTTTTTTTAAAGGAGACGTCGATGTTAAGAGTCAAGGTTATAGTGATCGCTCTAATAATTATTCTCAGTCTAAGTGTTCCATTTGGCTGCCAAACAAGCAGCGAACCTTCTAAAAGCAAAAAAGAAGAATCAAAAAAGAAAGAGGTCGAAAAAGCCACTGAAGAAGAAAGAGAGCCAGTGATCGTAAAGGATCGAAAGAGAGAGATACAGCTAATTACATTCGGTCCGCATGAGCCGAAAAAAAATGAAAAAAAACCAGCCGCGGGAAACGTTTACTTCCATGTCACTTTAAATGTTACTAACTCGCTAACGACTTACTCAAATATTGCCACTTGGGATTACTGGTTAATAGATCAAAATGGAAATGAGATAGAAGCAATCAAAAAGATGGCCGGCTGGCCCGATGGCAATATGATAGATTTGCCCCCAAAGGAGATGAAGCGGGTGATCTATATATTTGAAATTCCGGCTGGTTCCGGGGGTTACCGTCTCACCAGTGACAGTTATATGATCATTGATCTAAAGTAATTTCAAATCAACTAAAAGCTCGGCGTTTATCGTTTAATAAATATCTTGCTACGCGTCGGTAAATTGTACGTGATCTACCTTTTTTAATTGCTTGTTTTCAGGAATAAATGATTAATATATTTGGAAGGTAAGTTCTTTTCATGGCCTACTTTAACGAGGATTTTCTAGCATTTTTTAAAGAATTATCGAAAAACAATAATAAGGCCTGGTTCGATTTGAACCGGAAGAGATATGAGACATCGGTAAAAGACCCATTTAAAGCGTTTGCCGATGAGATGATCGAACGGTTAAGGGAGATAGAGCCAATGTTGGATGTCCAAGCAAAGGATGTGATCTTCAGGATCAACCGGGATATACGTTTCGCTAAGGATAAGACACCCTATAAGACACATCTTGGGGCAAATATTGCAAGGGGTGGAAGAAAAGGGGTAAATTCACCTGGTTATTATTATCAATTTTCTTTTGACAAAATATCGCTAGGCGCCGGTGCCCATCATCTTAACAATGATGGAATCGAGAAGATTAGAAAAGAGATCGCCGATGAAGAGGATAAATTCATTAAGTTAATTAATGATAAAAAATTTATAAAAAGTTTTGGCAGTATAAAGGGTGAAAGAAATAAGCGTCTTCCAAAGGAGTATAAAGAGATAGAGCAGAAGATACCCTATATTGCTAACAAAGAGTTTTTCTACATGAAAAAATTAGATTCCTCGAACATATTGAGTGATGATCTAAGTGACATTTTGATGGATTATTTTAACGTCGCTAAAGACCTAAACCACTTCTTTCGAGCTGCTCTTCAGGAAAAGTAACAAAAGGAATAAATCTTAAAAGCAAGCTGAAGATTTTGGAACACGCCTTTGTTGGAACAGTTTTTAAACAAAAGCTGTCGAAGCCGAAGGCAACCAAGGAATTGTTTTTGGCGATTAAACGATTCCTAAATAAGCGCTAAGAGCTCTTACGATAATTTTGTTATTAATGTTAATGTGTTTAAATGTGGATCTTGATATTTAAGAGGAATAAGTTGGTGTAAACGACATAAGTATCAAAGGATTGATGTGGATAAGATCGAATATGATATATCGGTAAAAATGCTACTAGTTGACAAAAATAATCAGTATCTTTTGCTCCAAAGATCGATGGAGTCAAAAGGAAACCCAGGAACGTGGGAACTCCCCGGTGGAAAAGTGGATGATGGGGAAAGTCTTGAAACGGCTCTTTTAAGAGAGGTGGAAGAGGAGACCGGCTTGATAACGGAGATAACCGGATTAGTTGGAACCGCAGAGTCATCTCTTGGGGATAAAAAGATTGTCTATGTCATCATGGAAGGAATTAGCGATGGAGAAGGAATCTCTCTTAGCAAAGAACATGATGATTTTGCTTGGGTATTAACTGGGGACCTAAAAAACTTCGATACTAGCCCTACTTTTAGAGAGTTTTTTAACAGTGGAGTTATTGAAGACCGGGTTTAAAGGAGGCTATCAGTCTTTTACCTTTTGGCCGTCACTTTCCACATCTACTGCAGATTCTTTCTCAAGATCATCATTTTGATTATTATCGTTAGAGATGTTTACTTGTACCGATGGATGAGAAAGTTGCGAAGCTTTTTCAGAGACGATATTGTCTATCGCTCTTCTGTTAAAGAATGACGCGGTAGCACCGATGATGAATTCTATAAAGATCACGCTTATAAGCAGAACGGTCGCACCGATATCGAATATTCCTTCATATGGAGTTGTAACGGATCCTAGATTTTCAAAAGGTGGCATCAGTATTTCTGATGTATCCAGAACAAACTGGTAACCGGGAATAGTATTAAGCTGGCCGAAAAAGAGAAAAACGATCCTAGCCAGAATAATGATAGTGGCGATAAGAAATAGGAAAGCAACCAGTTTTAATGCCCTTGATATCCCTTTATAAGTCTGCCCCTTCGCGCTGTACTCGACGGCCATTTTTACACCTCTTTTTTTGGTAGAAATATTTTTATATGGTTATCATGATACTGTTTCCAATAATATAATAATTGAGGGCATTTTCCTAGCAATCACTTGCTCTAAGGGTCTTTAAAAAAAAATGAAAATTAATAGTAGCAAACTATATTTATTTATTCTATAATATGGCCTCAGCGGTTTCGACACGAGTAGCTGCAGTCTTGAAAAGGAGGAGCTTTAGTTGAAGACAAAAATTATCCACGACGAGTGTATTGGTGATGGGATCTGCGAAGAGATCTGTCCCGAAGTGTATGAACTTCGAGACGATGGGCTTGCCTATGTTATCAATGAGGACCCTGATGATAGCCTCGATGGCAAAATCGAAGAAGCAATCGAGGAGTGTCCGACATCGGCGATCGTCGTAGATGAATAAAAGTATCGTATAAACTAAATCTTAAAGAACGCCAGTATGGCTGCGTGAAAAGTATTTTAACTTGAGTTATCAGTGGACCACTACTTGGCGTTCTTCTGTTAGAAACTTTCTATGAAGGTTTTGGGTCAAGGTCAGAAACTCGACAGAGACCGGTTCAAACTCACTATCTTGGCTAATATTATCGAATGTCTTATAGTCAGGCATTTCTACATATGCCTCATATAGTGTCTCCCCACCCAGGGTAGTGAATATTTCGACAGATTTTACTTGATCAAATTTTTCCCAGAACGGGATAACCCTGGAATTTACAAAGCTCCAAAACTCTTCTCCCTTGCCCGGGACGATATTAAAAGACAATACGTATCTCATATATACCTCCTATTTGGACGTTACTTTAAATCTTTCCAAAAAAAGGAGGTTTATTCCAATAGGTACAAAATTTTATAGATCGAGCGATCTATTTGCTTTTACTTGTTTGTTTTTTTCTGGGTTTTTTTGTCTTTTTTTGAGTTTGACCATCATCAAGCGCCGCTTTTAAGACTTCATCCATATGATCGACAAAGATGAACTCCAGTTCGTCTCTTACTTGTTTAGGGACGAGCTCAAGATCTTTTTCGTTATCGCTGGGCATGATCACCTTGTCTATGCCCGCCCGATGTGCTGCCAGGATTTTCTCTT
>JAUVQW010000055.1 GCA_030597945.1 Actinomycetes bacterium | reverse complement strand
TTGGTTGTATGCCACGAACAAAAGGCGCTTAGTCGACAAAGATTTAGATGAAAAAGTAATAAGAATAGGTAAGAGAAGGGGCCAGGTGGCATCTGGTGTATCAATTGTAGCAATTGCAATATCTTTTGTTTCTCCGGAGAATAGTACACTCGCATATCTTTCAATGCCGGTTCTTATGAGATTCATAGGTCGAAGTACAAAGTAATTAATTAAAGGATCGTTTAAAATCGGACGGTTATTGTCTTTTTAGCTAAATCTTCCGAAAATCTATATGTCTACCTACTGGTGACTTAATGAATGAGCAAACTTACCTAAAGTTAAAATTTATCAGCTGGATTGAGGATCTCTCAAAGGAAGAGGTCGATAAATTGATAGCTGATGCCCGTGACTGCCAGGAACTCGATCGCTGTTTTCAATACTGCATCGAAGTCGGATGCCATTATTACTCACTTTTACAAATGCTTAGAACAGAAAAAGAGAATTACCGCTACCATCTGATTGAATGGATAAAATCAACTGATGAAGAAATCCTTAGGTCGCTTTTAGAGATAGGAGTTGTCTGCGGCGAGCAGTCGTTTTGTATTAAATACTGTGCATCATCCAGCTGCTTGTTTAAGCAATTGATAAATCATCTTTGTGAGATCTCATGCTTTAAGGCTTGATCGTACTCTTTAAAAGATTTGATAAACTCATGCTCATGCCTTGCTGCTTGCTCAACACCATGACCGAACCATTCTATTGAGAAATAACCATCATAGCCGGAGGCCAATAATTTTTTAATAAAATCGTTATATTTCATTTGACCGCCATTTAAGTAGGTAACGCCCACGATCTCCTGAGACGCTTGTTTATCATGAAGCAGCGGATGATTGTTAGCGGATAACTCAGGCGGAAGGTTGGCATTCTTTGCATGGATATGGGTTGTATAAGGAAATAAGCGGTCGAAGACTTCAGAAGTCTCTTGGTGGACCTCCCACATATGATAGATATCCAAATTGACTTTCAAGTTGGCTGCATCGACCATTTCAATCAGTGAAATTGTAGAGTCGACGTTATCCACTAATGTCTTGGGGTGTGTTTCAAGCGCAAAGTCTATTGTTGAATCCATCTTGCATAGTTCTTTTAAGCCCTTGCATGCTTGGTCTATTTGAGCCTCGGTGGCATCATTGCTACCGATCAGGCCTGTAAAAACCCGAATTCTTTGGCAACTTATTGTCTTAGCAATTTCTATAAATTTTTCTGCAGTTCCTAGGCTTGTCTTCAGATCGTCGGTCGAGCCTGTAAAATCCATATACGGGGAGATCATTGAGACCGTCATATCATTATCGATCATGAACTCGCGAAGGTGGTCGATATCGATGTCAAAAAGGTGATTGCCCCATATCTCAATAGCGTCATAACCGATATTGGATATAATCGTCATGATATCAAAAATATTATAAGGACTTTTTCTAAAGGCGATAGAACAAAAGCTAGTTTTCATAGTCGTTTTCGATTTTTACGATGACTCCGGATTGAAAGATAAATTAATGACTTATTTATACCATAAAGCCCTCCAAACGGTTAATGGATATGATCTTGTCTCTAAAGGGGACAGGATACTCGTTGCCGTCTCGGGAGGACCGGATTCAGTCGCGTTATTTAGGTTTTTAAATGAGCTTGCTGGCAATCTTGGCCTAACCATACAGATTTTTCATTTAAATCACCTGATCCGTCAAGAAGCGCTTAATGACGCGGAATTTGTAAGAGAGCTGGGAAAAAAATTTAATACTCCTGTTCATATAGAAAGAGCCGATGTAAGGAAGTTCGCAGAAGACAATGATCTCTCTATACAGGTTGGAGCAAGAGAAATGAGATATAAGTCTATGGAGGATGTAGCCAGGTCAAACGGCTTGAACAAGATAGCGACAGGACATACAAAAGATGATGTCACCGAGACCTTCATTATGAGAGTTGCAAACGGATCCGGGTTTAGAGGCCTGACCGGAATTCCACCAAAAAGGGATGACGTTTTTATTCGTCCGTTAATAGAATGTAGTAAAGAAGAGATAACGTCATGGATGGATGAGTTGGGGCAAAAGTATGTTACGGATGAATCTAATAGTAGTGATAAATACTATCGTAATCGGATCAGAAATCATGTGGTACCTATCCTAAAGGAAGAAGAAATAGATGAAATCGTCTTTCAGACCTGCGAGATCATCAGGGATGATGAGGGCATTAAGGAAAGAAGGGCTAGGGATACTTTTTTAGAGATCGCTTCCCAAGACGAGTATGAGATATCGATCTCTATTAGAGACTTGATGAAAGAAACAGTCGATATTCAAACACGGATTCTTAGGATGTGTATTGAGGCGCTATCGTATTCTTATAGGGGAAAACCGACCATCAAACAGTTAGATGACGTACTGCGTAGATTTCATAGAAGTGATTTAAGCAGATTAGACCTGCGAGGAGGGATTAGCGTTTGCAAAGAGCATGAAAGGATTGTCGTTTTTTCACGCGAGAACGATGGTGCCATAATAGAAAATGAGCTTGTCATCGGTAGAGACAATAGTATATCTTTAATGCTTAATGTAAAGGTCGAGTTGCGAGATGCAGATAGCGTTGAACCAGGGAGCGGTACAAATATAGTCTTTATGGATGAGAGTAAGATAAGGTGGCCGCTTACAGCACGTTCGTTTAAACCAGGTGATAGATTTACGCCTTTTGGTATGAAAGGAACTAAAAAGGTAAAAGATTTCTTTATTGATGAAAAAATACCTAAAAGGCGAAGAGTCCAAACTCCGATCATTGAAGATAGGGAGAAGATAGTTTGGATAGCCGGATACCGGTTAGATGAGAGAGTCCGCATCGATGGCTCAACAGATAAGGTGGCTGTTTTAAAAATCGAAATGAGGGAATAATTTTGTGAGAGATATAAAAGATGATGTAGACAATATTATTGTATCCGAAGAAGAGATTACTAAGAAAGTAAGTGAACTTGGACGGATTCTTACAGAAGATTACAAAGATAAACAGCTTCTTTGCATCGGAGTTTTAAAAGGGGCACTCATGTTCATCGCCGATCTGGTTCGGGCGATCCCATTGCCTCTACAAGTCGATTTTATGGCTGTATCTAGTTATGGATCGGCGACGAGAAGTTCAGGAATAGTAAGGATATTAAAAGATCTTGACGAAGATATTAGCGGTAAACACATATTGATTGTCGAGGATATTTTAGATACCGGGCTTACATTAAATTATTTGATAAAGAACTTAAAATCTCGTCAACCGGCGAGTTTGGAGATATGCTCACTGCTTGTCAAGAAAGACAAGCAGACAAGCGGGATCGATCCAAAATATGTAGGATTCACGATCCCCGACATGTTTGTTGTCGGCTATGGACTGGATTATGATGAAAACTATAGAAATTTAAAATTTGTTGGTGAACTGAAAAAAGAGATTCTCGGATCTTAAAAAGACGGTCATGCCAGCTCAATATTGATAAAAGCTAAGTCGCGTGATAGAATTATAATCTTATAAAGGAAGTGTAAAATTGCAAAAATTATTTAAAAGCGCAGGAATATATTTAATTCTTATCATAATCGTATTGTTTGTAGCTAACAGCTATTTCAATAAACCGGATACACCCAAAATAGTAAAATTAGATACATTTGTAAAAGATGTTAAGGCCGGCAATTTGAAAGATGTTACGGTTGCCGACAAGGATCACTTCGTAACATATGAAAAAGATGGAAAACAATTCAAAGCGAATTTTACGGCAAATTTTGGTATCGCCGATTTCTTGCTTGAAAATAAAGTAAAGTTTATAACAATCGATCCTCAAAGAGCTATACCGTGGGTAACCATTCTTATAAACGTTCTACCGTTTGTGCTCTTCTTTGGTCTTTGGATGTTTATGCTCCAACAGATGCAAGGAGGAGGTAATAAGGTGATGTCCTTTGGAAAGAGCAAACATAAAAAGTTATCTAAGGACCAACCAAGGGTAACCTTTAAAGATGTAGCTGGTGCGGATGAGGCGATCGAAGAGTTAAATGAGATCAAGGAATTTCTTGCAAATCCCGCTAAATTTCAATCGCTGGGAGCTAAGATCCCAAAAGGTGTATTGCTTTTTGGACCCCCGGGGTCAGGAAAGACGCTTCTAGCCAGGGCTGTTGCCGGTGAAGCAGGCGTACCATTTTTTACGATAAGCGGCTCGGACTTTGTCGAGATGTTTGTTGGTGTCGGAGCTTCCAGGGTTCGTGATCTGTTCGAGCAAGCAAAGGCAAACTCGCCATCGATTATATTTATGGATGAGATCGACGCCGTTGGCCGCCACAGAGGCGCCGGCCTCGGTGGAGGGCACGATGAACGCGAGCAGACCCTAAATCAACTACTAGTAGAGATGGACGGTTTTAACATAAAAGACAATGTCATTCTTATCGCGGCTACCAACAGGCCGGACATACTTGATCCGGCTCTTCTTCGACCTGGCAGGTTTGATCGCCAGATCGTAGTAGGCCGACCAGACCTTAGGGGCAGAGAGGGCATATTTGAAGTACACACTAAAGGTAAACCTCTGGCAAAAAATATTAACGTTAATGTACTAGCTAGAAGGACACCCGGTTTTACGGGCGCCGACATCGCTAATGTTGTAAACGAGGCAGCATTGCTGTCCGCTAGGCACAATAAAAAGTCAATTGAGATGGGGGAGATGGAAGAAGCTATCGAGAGAGTCATAGCCGGACCAGAGAAGAAATCTCATGTGATCTCCGAAAAAGAGAAAAAAGTCAAAGCTTATCACGAGACTGGTCATGCCATGGTTGCCCATATGCTTCCCAACATTAAGGATCCCGTACATAAAGTATCGATTATTCCAAGAGGTATGGCTGCCGGTTATACGCTGGTGCTCCCGACTGAAGATAAGAATTTTATGTCAAAACTTGAGACACTCGATGAGATCGCGACTTTGCTCGGTGGAAGGGTCGCTGAAGAGATTTTCTTAGGAGACATTACTAATGGTGCCAGTAACGATTTGGAACGGGCTACTAAAATGGCTAGGACAATGGTCTGTGAATGGGGTATGAGCGAAAAGTTAGGGCCACTTACTTTAGGGCAGAAGCAGCATGAGGTTTTTCTTGGAAAAGACTTTTCATCTAACACTGATTATAGTCCGGAGATAGCTTATGAGATCGACCAGGAGATACGTCGCATAATAGACGAAGGTGTTGTTAAGGTAAGAAAGATCATGAAGGAAAACAAGGCCAGGATCGAGAAGGTCGTCGAGGTACTAATGGAAAAAGAAACCCTAGAAAAAGATGAGCTTCTCCAGCTTCTCGGTGACAACGGCGGCAACGATGACGGAGGGCCTGATGATCTACGTGAAGGTGAAGCCGAGAAAGCAAAAAATAAAGGCGTAAAACCTAAGCTTGGTCCGCTTCGCCCAGCCGAAAGTTGATTTTAAAAATATTCGTTTATAAAGGGCTGAAGAACGATTCAGCCCTTTTTTGTTATAATTTTTTAATATGAACAATTCGATGAAGATAAAAACAACAACATTAATAGATATGGTAGCGGCCGACGAAAAGATCGTCGGCTTAACGGCTTGGGACTATCTTTTTGCTAATTATGCCGACGCTTCGGGTGCGGAGATCATACTAGTCGGAGATTCATTGTCGATGACCATAAGAGGTGACAAGAACACCTTAGGCATTGACCTAGAAGACATGATCTATCATACCAAAATGGTTTCTAAAGGGGTTAGGCGGGCTCTCGTTGTAGCCGATATGCCATTCATGTCTTATCAAGTCAGTCCCGAGCAAGCACTTGTAAGTGCGGGCAGATTTGTTAAAGAGGCAAACGCAGAGGCCGTCAAGATCGAGGGTGGAAGTGAGATGGCAAAGACGGCAGCTAGAATCATCGGTGCCGGTATTCCTGTTATGGGCCATATCGGATTAAAGCCCCAATCGGTAAATCAGATCGGTGGTATGAAGGTCCAGGGCAGATCACTTAAAGAGGCGAAAGCAATGATCGATGACGCTCGAGCTCTCGAGAGCGCCGGCGTATTCGCTCTAGTTCTAGAGTGCGTTCCGGCCGAACTATCATCTATCATAACGGAATCCGTTGAAATTCCGACAATCGGTATCGGGGCCGGTCTCGGTTGTAGCGGCCAAATTCAGGTAACAGCTGATATTTTAGGGCTTTTGGAAACAGAATCCCCAAAGCACGCAAAAAAATATTTAGACGTAAGCGCTATCATAAAGACCGCGCTACATGATTATGTGGGTGAAGTAAAGACCTCGATATTTCCCGATGAGTCAAATACTTTTGAGGTTGCCGGTGAAGTGATGGATGCCATAAGAAAAAAAGAATTTTGAACATTTCCAAGAAAGCCATCTGATGAAGATAATCAAAAGTATCGATGATATTCAAAGAACTCAAAAGACTTTTAAAAAGGATAGCGTAGCTTTGGTGCCGACAATGGGCTCGTTCCATTTAGGGCACGCCGAACTAATAAAAATGGCCCGCAAGCAATGTGACAGGGTAGTGGTAAGCATTTTCATTAATCCCTCTCAGTTTAATGACCCGAAGGATTTAAAAAGCTATCCACAAACTCCTGATCATGATATTGCACTCGCAAGTGATCTGGGAGTAGACGTTCTCTTTACCCCCGATGCTGGCGATATATATAAAAATGATAGGTGTACATGGGTAGTGGTTGATGATCTAAGTGATCATCTCTGCGGTATCAGTCGAAGAGGGCATTTTCGAGGTGTTGCAACCATTGTCGCTAAGTTGTTAAATATTATCCGCCCTGATAAGGCTTATTTTGGTGAGAAAGATTGGCAGCAACTTCTGATCATAAAAAAAATGGTCGACGACCTAAATTTTCCTGTCGAAATAGTCTCTGTGCCCACAGTAAGAGAATGGGACGGATTAGCTGCAA
>JAUVQW010000134.1 GCA_030597945.1 Actinomycetes bacterium | reverse complement strand
GCTCTAAGAGATAAGATTAAAGATAAAGTAGAGATTGAGATTGTTCCAGGATTAAGCTCGCTTAATCATGCAGCATCTCTCGTGGGAGCACCGCTTAGCAATGATTTCGCCGTAATAAGTCTAAGTGATCTTTTGGTGCCCTGGGAAGCTATCAAGAAGAGGATAGAGGCGGCGGCTGGCGCTGATTTTGTGATCGTCTTTTATAATCCAAAGAGTAAAAAAAGGACAAAACAAATAGAGATAGCGCGCGATCTTTGCCTTAGATACAGAGACCCTGATACACCAGTTGGGGTAGTCAGACAAAACGGGGAACAGGCTATTCATAATATAGCTCTTCTAAAAAATATTTGTGATCAGGAAATTGATATGTTAACCACGATAATCGTCGGGAACTCAAATAGCTATCAAAGCGATGAGACCATGATAACGCCAAGAGGTTATAAGATATGATTTTGCTTTTTGGGGGAACAACCGAGGGTAGAGAGTTAACTGAACTTCTCCTCTCAAACGGCTATGAGGTCAAACTATCTGTAGCCAGCGATTTTGGATTTTCTATTGGTATGAATTCAATTAATGGAAAACCATCAGTAATCAAGGGACGGCTGGATAAGTATGCGATGGCTAAAGTGATAAGAGAGGAGCGCATTAAAATACTTGTTGATGCAACCCATCCTTTTGCCACAGCCGTCTCTTTAAATATAGACTCGGCTGCCAAAGCGACAGGCATACGCTGTTTTAGATTTCAAAGAGACAAGATTGAAATAATAGATAATGATCTGATATCGATAGTGAAAGATATTGAAAGCGCTATAGCGAGCGTAAAAGATACGAAAGGACTAGTCTTTCTATCTATAGGAAGCAAACATGTAGTGAGGTTCTTGGAAGCCATCGATGATCCAAAGAACGTGATCGTAAGGATTCTTCCAGATAACGAATCACTTAAAAGATGCCTGGACGCCGGTGTGCCAAAAAAAAATGTTATACAGGCAAGGGGCCCTTTTTCCAGGAATGAAAACCTAAAAGATTTTAAAAGATTTTGTCCAGCTCTGGTCGTCACTAAAAATAGTGGCAGGGCAGGCGGAACGGCAGAAAAAATAGAAGCAGCGCAAGAGCAAAACATCCCCATAGTATTGATTGAACCGCCAAAAAACCGTCAACGCACTTATGTGACCTATGAATCATTATTATGTGGGATTGAAGAGGAGTTACAGTTGGTGAGCGAGAGTTGATAGTTGCGGCTGCCATAATCTTAGATCATCTAATAGGCGATCCGATAAATCGATTTCATCCCGTTTATTATATCGGAAAGACGATCTCTTCCTTGGAGAGTATTTTGATCGGTATTGGGCGAAGCCCTTCATTTAAGAAAATGGCGGGAATCTTGCTTCTTTTTTTGATGACTTCGATCAGCTTATCGGTAGTGGCTCTGATGATGTGGGCAGGGGCATTTCTGCCTTACGGCGTAGAAGCTGTGTCGGTTTTTTGGTTCTGGTCGGTGATATCTCCAAGATCACTTAAAAACTCTGCTAGCAAAATATCGGCGTTGATAAAAGATGGAGACATCAAAGGTTCTCGAGAGAGATTATCGATGTTAGTAAGCAGGGATACTTCAAAACTTGATGAGACAGAGATCTCTAGGGCAACAATTGAGTCGGTGGCCGAAAATAGTGTTGATGGCGTAATTGCGCCACTAGTCTATGCCTTGATCGGAGGCCCTTATTTAGCGGTTTTATACCGCACGGTCAATACCTTAGACTCGATGGTAGGATATAAAAATGAAAAGTATATAGATTTTGGATGGGCTTCAGCAAAAGCTGATGATCTGCTCAATTTTATTCCCGCTCGCATCTCAAGGTATCTTTTTGCTATTTCTTCCATACTTACTACCGGCCGAGGCAAAGAGGCGTTATCTAAAAGTTTCGCCTATGGCAGAAAGCACGACAGTCCTAATAGCGGCATACCCGAAGCTTCGATGGCCGGGACTCTAGGATTAAAGTTAGGCGGACCGGCATCTTACTTTGGCAACCTTGAAAAGAGGGAATATCTGGGTGATGGCAGACATCCAAGCGTCTCAGATATCCTAAGGTCTGTCAGTGTTTTAAATACCGTAACTGCACTCTGTTTTTTCTCATGTATTGCCTGGGAAGTAGCTAAAGCATGGTAGATACGCAAAAGGTGATATATGAATGTCCGGGAAGTTGCGGAGAACTTTTTCAAGGAATGATCGATGGAAAAAGTCTCCACGTTACTTGCCCTATAGATAAACATTCAAGCGCCAGCGCTGTATCTACAACCGCCAGCGATGTTTTGATATCACCGCCGTTAAAGAAGGTAAGCAGTGCTGTAGCGGATTTTATGTCGATAAAAAAATTATCTGGCGGTGTTCAGCTTAATATCTCATCTGAACTTCCAATAGGAAAAGGAATGGCTAGCAGTACGGCCGATATAGCGGCAGCCTTAGCGGCCGTCTCGGATCAAATGGGTATATATCTGACACCGAAAGAGATTGGTGCAATAGCTAAGAAGATCGAGCCGACCGACGGTGTCTTTTTTGATGGCGTTGCCGTTTTCGATCATTGTGGAGGAGATCTGGTAGAAGTCGTTGACTTGATACCAAAAATAGAGATATTGATCATCGATACTGGTGGGCAGATAAACAGCAAGGATTTTGATAGCGGCCGTATAGATTATAGCAAGGAAGAATTGTATGGATTGGAAAAATCTTTTGAGGCCGTAATCTCAGGGTTAAAAAAAGAAGACCCGGAGTTAATAGGGCAAGGAGCAACTTCTAGCGCCATGATAAATCAAAGGTATTTGAATAAACCCTTGCTTAAGGAAGCCATCGAGTTCTCCAAAAGAATTGGTGCCTACGGGATAAATATTGCTCATAGCGGAACCGTTATCGGTTTATTGTTGGAAGCCGGTCAGACTGATCGACATATTGGAAGTGTGAAAAAGATTTTTCCCGGTTTGATGATAATGAAGTCTAAAATTATCAGCGGAGGCATTAAACGCTCGGTTTATTGCGCGGACTAAGTGGACATCAATCGAAGCAAACTTTGATGCATAAGATGTTGATACGAAAAAATATCTTTTTTAAACTCAAATTTGTAGGAAATACTGTTTGTTTTTTTTAAATCTTTGATAAACTAAAGTGCTAGGTCGATAGGATTGAACCGGAGTGGAGGCGGTCGTCTTGTATATAGTTATTATGGGTTGCGGTAGAGTCGGTTCACAGCTAGCCAAAGTGCTGACACTGGAAGATCACGATATCAGCATAATCGACAAAGACCCTGAAGCATTTCAAAGGCTGGGAAAGACATTTACCGGAAAGACGGTTACCGGTATCGGATTTGACCAAGATGTCTTAAAGAAGGCAGGCATCGAGAAAGCTGACGCTTTTATATCAGTTACTAACGGCGATAACAGTAATATTGTGGGAGCGCTTGTCGCAAAGAACAGATTCAGGGTTCCGAAAGTAGTAGCTAGAATATATGACCCAATAAGGGAGCAATTATATCAGCGTTTAGGTGTTCAGACTATCTCGTCGACAAGTTGGGCAGCCAATAAGATCAAGGATCTTATACTGCACACGCAGGTAGTAAGGCATTT
>JAUVQW010000073.1 GCA_030597945.1 Actinomycetes bacterium | reverse complement strand
TATGATCGATCGAACCAGATCAATATCGATACCCGTATCCGCAATCTCCTGAATGCTCTTATCTTTCTCGATGTAGTCTAAAAGAATATTATCGAGAACCTCATAAGGCGGCAGGCTATCTGAATCTTTTTGATCAGGTCGAAGCTCAGCGGTTGGCTCCTTTGTAAGTATCCTTGGAGGGATCACCGTAGATTTAGAGCGCTCATCAATCCTTTTGGAAATTCGGTAGACTATCGTTTTATATACATCTTTTAAAACTGAAAAACCCCCGGACATATCTCCGTAAAGAGTAGCGTAGCCAACACTCATCTCACTCTTATTTCCGGTTGAAAGAAGCAAATTACCAAACTTGTTCGATATCGCCATTAAAATGTTGCCTCTTATCCTTGCTTGGATATTCTCTTCCGTAGTATCGGCGTCTTTTCCCTTAAAAACTTCTTTCAACATCGATATATATTCCTTATAAGCCCCGGTTATTGGAATATTTATAAATGTTATGCCTAGATTTGACGAGAGTTCGCGGGCGTCTTCCTCACTTTCAGCCGAAGAATAAGCTGAAGGCATAAATACGCCGATGACGTTTTTAGAACCGATAGCATCGGTTGCGATAACCGCCGTTAACGCCGAATCGATACCACCCGATAGGCCTATCAATGCTTTCTTAAAACCGTTCTTGTCAACATAATCACGGACCCCTGTTACAAGCGCGTTATATATCTCATCTTCTAACTCCAGCGATTTGTAGATAATCGGAGCCATTGTTTCGCTCTTATCATTCACCGCTCTTTCGAAGTCGATGTTCAAAGTCTCATATTTATTTTTTATTTCTAGATCAAGATCGTCCCCGACGCTCCTTTGCCTTAGATCATCAGCGTCGAGATCGGCGATGATGAGATCCTCTCTAAATTGCCGCCCTCTAACCAGAATCTCTCTGCCGGGCCCGACAATCAAGCTGTGGCCGTCAAAAACAAGTTCGTCTTGACCACCGACCATATTTACATAAGCAAATGTCGCTCCGCTCTCATCTGCCCTGCGGACAAGCATGCTCTCCCGTTCTTTGCCTTTTCCGACATGGTATGGAGAAGCATTGATATTTATAATCAGCTTAGCGTCACCGCAAGCTGATTGGATATGGGCGGGTCCTTCTGAAAACCAGATATCCTCACAGATATTTACTCCAATGGTAATACCATCTACCTCAAAGACCGGATATTCATTGCCGGGAGTAAAATATCTCTTTTCATCAAAGACCCCATAGTTGGGAAGAAGGACCTTATGGTAGCGGCCGATGATCAAACCATCATGAATGATCGCCGCCGCATTATACAATTGTTTATCTCCATCAACAAAGCCGACAACCGCTACAACCCGCTTTGATCTGGTCCATTTAACTACCCTTTCAAGAGCCTCTATGTTGTCGCTTATAAAATTACTTTTAAGAAGAAGATCTTCTGGAGGATAGCCGGTTATCGTTAGTTCCGGAAAGGCTAGAACGTCTACCTCTTTTTCTTCTGCCTCATCGATATGATTACAGATTTTGTCTGTATTTCCCTTGAGGTCTCCTACGGTACAATTGATCTGCGCCAGACCTATTCTTATCGAATGCATGCTTGGATAATATCAAAAGAATTTTGAGATTAACAGCCTTACAGGGCGCTTGGTCCCTCTTCTCCGGAACGGATGGCAACAGCATTATCGACGCTTGAGATAAAAATCTTTCCGTCTCCGATCTCGCCTGTTTTTGCTTTATCTCTTATTACTTCTACTATCTCCCTGACTGAAGCTTCTTTAGAAATGATCTCTATTTTTAATTTAGGCCTAAGATTTATCGTCACTTTATGTCCCCGATAAGTCTCGGTAAAGCCGCCCTGGCGTCCAGCGCCTTTAACATCGATTACCGTTATACCTCTGATACCGATCTTCGATAACGCTTCTTTTACTTCCTCGAATTTTTCATATTTAATATTGGTGTTTACTTGACCTAAGGACGTCCATAAAATAGATTAGCTATGACTTGACCATTATTAGTTGGGAGAAGATGAGTTATAAAAAAGTAAGCGATAAGGCGATGTCGTGTTTTGACGAAGGATATAATTGCGCCGAATCGATGATCGCCGCTTTTAATGACAGCTATGACAATATAGATATCGATATTGCCTTAGCTACCCCGTTTGGTGCCGGACTTGGCGCCCGGCGTGATCTCTGCGGGATGTTGATAGCGGGAACGATGCTAATCGGACATCTGCACGGGCGTATTGATCCCAACGATATGGAGCGAAAAACAGATTCTTACAAAATGGCCGGAGCATACTACCGTTGGTTCAAAGAACGATTTGGTGCCGTAATGTGTCGAGACATAGTGCCGGGTAAATTTACGGGTCATACGGAAGTCTGCGAAAATATTTTAAAAGAAGCAGCGACCTATTTAGCGGAAACGGTCGTAGAGCCTACCGAGTAAAAGCATTAATTGATTTAAGCAAATCCATGATCATCTAATCTACTTCTGAGCAGCAGTTCTAACCAAATAAATAGCTTTTTTGGTTAATATTTTTCACCTAAATGCCGATAAAATAGTCTATAAAATCGACTAAGTAATAAGGAGAATATTATGGCTGTTGCGATTAGTTTTGCGGACAAAAAACTCTTGGCCGGTAATTGTCTCACGTGTGACTGGAGTGGCGAGCCAAAAGGAGATATTTCAAAAGGGGCAATGATCCCGTGTGAGTGGCAGGGGCACGATATGTATGTCGACGAAGTCACGGATTGTCCCTGTTGGACAAAGTTCTCAAGAGTAAATTACGAGGCCAAAGATGACTTTGAGGAAAGACAAAAAAAGATCGGTTTTGAGAGTAAAACAGCGATGCCGACATTGATCATTGCCGTTACCGCATTGTTAACATCTCTTTTCGCATTAGTATTAGCAGTGTCCAGCTGATTAATTAAATTAATTTATAATTTAAGAGCCCAAGTTAAGCGGGCTCTTTTTTATGAGCAAAAACCAATGTGTTTAAAAATAATGTTAGTTGGTCATTTGTTTCTCTTTGTACCGGCCCTACATACATTAAAAGGAATAATAGTTAGAGGACAAAACTTAGACAGCTAGCAAGACAGAGCCTCCTTGTCCATGTTATACTGTACTTAAGTACAGCCAACGTCTTAGTTGATTCTTTTTAAGTAACGAGCAAACAGTGATTTAAAGGTGGTGTCTTCAATAGTCGAAGTCGTCATAAATCTAATAACGGAATTTGCAAACGAACTCTTTGGAAATCCCAATGTTCAAGCTCACAACAAATGGATAATACTTGGAGTGGTATTTATATTCATTGAGCTTATCCATCGCTCGTGGATGATAATCTGGTTTACTCTTGGCGCTCTAGCCGCGATGATCATCGCCTTCTTTCTTCCCGATGAGAACCTGATGCAGATCGGCGCTTTCTTTCTTACAACGGTTGTTAGCCTTGGCATTTTCTTAGTCGTTAGACCTAAGCCACCAGTTCCTGACGATCCACATATCAGAAAGGGAAGAAAAGTCATCTGCGTAAAAACATTGGATAACGATATTCACGGAGTTGGTGCTGTCAAGATCGACGGAATAGAATATAGAGCGAAACTGACTAAAGGTAGTGAACCCGTTAAAGAGAGTCAGTGGCTTATCTTAGAAGGTTGGGACGATAAAGACAACCTAATAGTATCAGTTCGGCCAATGGTCGAAGAGAAAGCAACCGAGGAGGTATAAAATGTGGTTCGCATTTACACTTGCATTATTTGGAATGTTGCTTATGGTGATGACGTCGACGAAATTCATCTCCCAAGGAACCGGTGGCATCGTGGAGAGAATGGGCAAATACGTAAAAACGGTAGGCCCTGGAGTTCATTTCATCGCACCGATCTTCACAAGGATGATAAGGATCAGCCTAAAAGAACGGGTGGAGCATTTTGATCCCCAAGACATAATAACGAAAGAAGGTCTTGTCGTCAGAATCGATGCTTTTCTCCTCTTCAGGATCATTGACGCCAAAAAAGCTGTCTATGACATCGAAAATTATCTCATGGCACTTGATGCTGTCACAATGGCGACGCTCCGAGATGTCGTCGGAGGGATGACCTTAAGCGAGACTCTGGCAAGCAGAGAGCAGATCAATTCAAAACTAAGAGCAGTTCTCGACGAACACACATCCCGATTCGGCATTAAAGTGACCTCAGTCGAGATCAAGGCGATCGAACCGCCGAGTGATTTTACTCAAGCAATGGAAGAGGAGAAAAGAGCGGAAATAACTAAAACTGCCACAATAACGATATCTGAGGGAGAAAAACAATCAAACATAAATAGGGCTGAGGGAGAAAAACAAGCGGCTATAACTACTGCTGAAGGTCAAAGCGAAGCACTTAAGCAGAAAGCTCTCGGTGAAAGGGCAGCATCGATCCTAAGAGCGGAGGGAAGATCTATTGCATATGGAAGCCTTTTTAAGGCCTTAAGCGAGAGCAATATAAGCGAAGAAGCAATAGCCATTAGATACCTTGAGGCGCTAGAAAAAGTCGCCGATGGCCAGTCCACCACACTTATCCTTCCAAATGAAGCAGGCGGAATGCTTGGCGCAGTGGCAGCGATAGTAAAAACAATGGGAGCGACCAACGGTGGGGCGATCGATAAGAAAATCGATGATATTTTCGAAAAAGACGTAGAAAGTGATGACGGTAATCAGCTAGAACCCGGAAAATAAAATGGAGTGGCCCGGGGTCGGTATCCTTTTTTCGCATATTCGAGAACTTTTCTTGGAATGGGAAGAATTACCCCCGGTATTACGTTGGTTTGGTACAGGAATTATCATCATCTTTATTGAATACCGGTTTCCGTCACTTCTTATCATTTGGTTTGCATTAGCTGCGTTTATTACTTCTTTGCTGGCCCTATTCTTACCTGATCTTCCTTTACTTCATATGACGATCTTCTTAGTCTCGACCGTAATTTTTTTCAGCTACAGAAGGACGATCATCAATATCCTCTCTCCCAAAGACGTCCTAGGATTTTTTACTCATGAATTTATTGGTAAAAAAGTCGTTTGTTCAAACCAGATAGACCCTAATAAAGTTGATGGTCTAATCAAAATGAGTGGCATCGAGTGGATAGCGCTTTCACTCGATTCGAACATTGAAAAAAATGAAATGGCCCTAATAGTGGGAAGAAAAGACCACATGCTTTTTGTAGAACCGTGGAATCATGAGCTAGCAGTTAAAGTAAGAAAACACAGACATATGTTAAGAAAGAGTTTTCCGATAACGATAACGGCCGATCAAAAAAGCGGTATCCTAATAGGCGAAAAGACTTATGCGGCCAAGACGACAACTAACGGAAGAAAGATAATGAAAGGCGAGCTGGTAGAGATCTTAGCCATCGGGCAAAGAAATGTGATAGTAGATCTTAAAGACAAAGACTTTCTTCTACCAAGGGATATGATCGGAAAAGCAGGTACTGCTGAAGAGGATTTTGGCGTGGAAAAAGATATCGGATCAGTCAAGATCGAAGGAGTAATCTGGAGATCAGAATCAACTTCAAATCGAAGTATCAAAAAAGGTGAAAATATACGAGTCGTTAGCATCGACGGGTTAACGCTAAGCGTCGAGACGGTTGAAGAAAGAACGCAAACAAATAATCGTGTTTCGTAGGCGCCCCCTTGGGGACTCTCTGGCGCGCTCGAGAGGATTCCCCCTTCGGGGATAAACTTCTCATCCTGAACCAAAAACATACCAAAGAGTTTTACTCGGACTGGCCGCAAGGAAAGCTAGAAAATTTCTCGCAGAGTGCATAAGTAGGTACTCGAGGCGAAGATTTATCGCCGCTTGACGCAGCAGATGCCCGAGTAAAGCTCTCTGGCGCGCTCGAGAGGATTCGAACCTCCGACCTACGGATTCGTAGTTACTTTTAGTACTTTTTTGTAGTTTCCTAGTTTTTCGTAATAGCTAAGTTACGCTGGGATAACACCGCTTTTTACTTCTTCTTGTTTTCTCTTATTTTTTACTGTTTTAGATACTTATTGT
>JAUVQW010000060.1 GCA_030597945.1 Actinomycetes bacterium | reverse complement strand
TGGCTCGTTTTGGTCTTGATGTCGATCATAGGAAAATAAGTGTAGCTCAATTAGGCTCTAACGGTAATGGAGCGAAAGCTGCGTTTCATCGTCCCAAAGTGATATCCATTAATACGGAGATCACCGATTTAAGTGTTGGCATCAAAGTAGAGCTTAGGATCGGTAACAGAGATATTCTTGGCAAGGCCGAGGGCATCGCTTCACAAACGGGAAGGTTACGGTTGGCAGCGGAAGCCACCTTAGAGGCGGTTGAAAACTGTAAGATTAATGATTCCAGATTTATACTGGAAGATGCGGTGATAGTACAGCTGGGAAGCGAAGTAGTAGCTGTTTCATGCGTCACTATGGTCTCTTCGGGAGAGGAGAGGAGATACTGCGGATCGGTTATAGTTAAAAATAGCGAGATGGATTCAATCGTAAGAGCAACGCTGGCAGCGATAAACCGGCGTTTTGGTATTTGAAAACTTAATAATTTGACCGGCGCTTTTATCAAACGACGAATCTTGGAATACGTAATAAGCGAAGCGGATTCCTTTTCTAATTAGCGGACGAAAAGAGACCACTTATAAAGGGGGACTCTTTTCATGAAAGCCAGGATCACTGTACTCTTGACTACACTTGCAGCACTTGCATTAAGCGGTGGAGCTTTTTGGGGCCGTCGCTAAGTAATTCTTAAGCGCCGGTCATTTTTTTATGTATAATTGATTTATGTCGATTAAGATCGCTATTCAGGAAAAGATCTTTATTATCGTAGTCGCCATTACGGCTATCATTTTTATCACTTACCTAAGCTATGCCAACTACTACTTTGATTATAAGATTTTCTTAGCTTTTAGTTTTTTAACTTTCTTAGCTGAGAATTTCTATATTAAACTTCCCCACAGAGGTAGCTCAGTCTCCGTGAGTTCGACTATAACTATTTCCAGCCTAATAATTTTTGGTCCCTTAATAGGTGCGACTACGGCTCTTTTTAATGCAATAGTCTGGAGGGATATTAAGGATAGGACCCCAACCTACTGGTGGCTATTTAATGGTAGTCAGGGCTCTCTTTCCGCCGGCGTTGCGGGTCTTGTTTATATTCAGTTCGGTAGATTGCTTCATGGTTCGGAAGGTTTCGTAAGAAGTGATTTCCCGTCAATGCTGCTGCCAATTTTTCTTGTTGCCCTAACTTTTTTTATTGTTAACACCAGCTTAGTTTCAATCACCATTAGTTTAGCGGAATCAATATCCCCAATAGCAATATGGAGAGCGAACACTGTTTGGGCGATACCGAATTATTTTTCTCTTATGCCCTTGGCCTTAGCTTTTGCCCAGATATATATGTCTACTGGGATGATCGGACTAGTACTCATGTTCATACCGCTTCTAGTGGCAAGGCAGACCTTTCAAGTATACGGAAAGCTTAAAAATACTTACATGGAAACGGTTAAAGCGCTGGTTGTAGCACTCGAAGCTAAAGACCCGTATACAAAAGGTCACTCCGAACGCGTATCGCAATTATCTGAAAAGATCGGAAGACTATTAAAACTAGGAGAAGAAGATCTCGAAAAGCTGAGATATGCGGGAGTGCTTCACGATATAGGTAAGATCGGTACGGCAAAGTATATTTTGAGAAAACCGGGAAAACTGAGTGAGGAAGAATACTCGAGAGTTAAGAGGCATCCTGAGACCGGCGCCCTAATACTAAGAGAGATAAAATTGCTGGAAAATGTCATTCCGGCAGTCTTTCATCACCACGAACAATATGACGGTAGCGGATACGCTGATGGTTTTAGTGGGGAAGAGATACCTCTTTTAGCTAGAATACTCTCGGTAGCCGATTCTTATGATGCTATGACTTCTCCAAGGCCATATCGTCCGGCGATGACAAATGAGTTAGCGAGCCAAGAACTTCTCTCTTGCAGTGGGACCCAGTTCGATCCCAAGATAGTGGAGATCTTTGTAGATTCATTGAAAATAGACTACGGGAGCGGTAATAAACATGGGGGAACGGAGCAATTACAATTAGATGAATTTGTTGAAGTTAAGAATAGTATTAGTTAGGTTATCGATCACATTAGTAGGGTTCGTTTCTTTCTTGTATTATGCTAGGCAATTTGAGGCCCGCTCTATCATAGACGCCCTTGTCTTTGCGGCTGCAATTATCCTATTTCGAGTCGTGGACAGCAGGAATCCTTCATTTCAAATATCGTTCGACGCTCCTTTTGTAATAGCGGCCATACTGCTTCTACCGCTATCTGAAGCTTATGTAATAGTTTTGGGAAGCATGCTGGTTGCCAGCCTTATCTCGCAGGAGAAGGTCTCTCTTGGCGGCCCCATATATCAAATAGCTGAAAAGTCACTAATAATCTTTTCTTCAGGACTGATGCTTGGGGGAAAATATATGATCGGCCAAGGAGCCAGCGGGTTAAATTTTTTTAGTACCGGATCGCTTTCGGTCATCGCGCTCTGTGCCATATTTTTCTTGTTCGGGCTATTTATAAAAGAATTGAATACTTCTTTAGTAAAGGCAACGCCTTTTTGGTCTTCATATATCAGCCGCCTTCAATCTCAAGTCTATATGTTTTTTGCGCTGTCATCTATCGGAGTCATTACCGCTCTAATGTATTTCTCGATGGGAGTTTATACTTTAATCCTCTTTACGATTCCATTATTGGCGGTCAGATATTCATTTAAACTACTTATCGATATAAAAGATACATACCATCATACTATTGCCGCTCTATCGAGAGTAATAGAAGCAGAAGATCCGCAGCAAAGGAGCCACAGTGAGCGAGTTGCCGATCTATCGACTAATATCGCCAAAGAACTTGGCCTGATTGGAGACAGGTTAGAGGCAGTAAGTTATTCCGCTCTACTTCATGATATCGGAAGACTTGGACTGGATGAAGATTCATTCGATTCGTATCTTGATACTGATGAGATCACTGATGACCAGATCCCCCATGCTTTGATAGGCGCTGAGATATTGGAACAGGTAGAGTTTCTTGCACCGTTTGCTTCGATAGTGGCAAAACACCATATCCCCTACTCTCCTAATACGAGGCTTATCGAGAGTGAACATCCAATCGAGTCAAGGATAATTGCTGTGGGCAATTACTATGATAAGTTGACAAATGATTCGGACATCTCATCTCGGCTTACGCCAAACCAGGCAGTGGCTAGAATAAAAAAAGAATCTTTTCAATTCGATCCAAAAGTGGTAAGGTCTCTCATCAATGTCCTCAAACGACAAGGCAAATTAATAGCAATTAGGTAAATATGATTATTTTTTTCATTATCTTCTCTTTAATAATCGGATGGTTACGAGGCGGGGACATCGAAAGGTTTTCACGTATGGTCATCAGTTTTCCGGCTCTTATTATCACCTCTTTCTTTATTCAGGCGGCGCTTCCCTGGCTAACGTCGTCTGTCTTTAGCCCGTTTAGTCTTTTTCTGCTTGTCTTTTCATACCTGCTTCTTACCTTTGCCCTCATCGTAAACAGAAAGCAGCTCGGATTCATGGTGGCGACAGTCGGCATTTTACTAAATCTCCTTGTAATAACTGTAAATGGCGGAATGCCGGTTTCCTCTGCAGGTTTTAACGAATCAGAGGTATTTCGTCTTGAGTCGAGAATAGATGGCGTTCATACCTTACTAGATGGTGCCACAAGGCTTCCTTGGCTCGCAGATGTTATCCAAGTGCCGCTTCCAAGTCCATTTGGCGGACTCGCCAGTATTGGAGATATAGTCCTTGGGGTAGGTATGTTTATTATCATTCAGATGAATATGGTCTATATCGGAAAGAGAAGAAAGAAGAAAGTACCGGTTAACGAGAGTTAAGATTATGATAGACTTATTATTTATTCTTAAACAGCGAGGTTATTCTACCTAATGCAAAACTTACTATCCAAAGTCCTTCGAATGGGTGAAGGAAAAAAACTAAGAGTGCTAGAAGAAAAGGTAGCCACCGTAAACGATTTTGAGGGACCCATATCCGCTCTTAGTGATGGCGAGATAAAGAAAAAAACGGAAGAATTTAGGACACGTTTTAACGACGGTGAGTCCCTAGAGCACCTATTGCCCGAAGCTTTTGCAGTTGTTCGCGAGGCCGCGAAAAGAACAGTGAACATGAGGCATTTTGATGTCCAGATCATGGGTGGAATAGTCCTTTCTGAGGGCAAGATAGCTGAGATGAAGACTGGTGAGGGAAAGACTCTTGTTGCCACACTTCCTGTCTATTTGGAAGCGCTTTCAGGAAAATCGACCCACGTGATAACTGTAAATGATTATCTAGCAAAGCGTGATAGTGATTGGATGGGACAGGTCTATGATTTTCTGGGTCTAAAAGTCGGAACAATTCAGGCGATGATGCCATCCGCTGAGCGTCGCAACGCTTACGAATCTGATGTGGTTTACGGTACAAACAGTGAATTCGGTTTTGATTATCTTCGAGATAATATGGCCACCAATTCGGCAGAGATCCTCCAAAAAGACCATAAATACGCTATCGTCGATGAGATCGACAGTATATTAATAGATGAAGCCAGAACGCCTCTGATTATCTCCGGCGAGCCGGAGAAGGCCGCAGATATTTACAAGAATTTTGCCAAGATCGTTCCCAGGTTAAAGGATTCTGACGACTTTGAGGTTGATGAGAAGGCCAAAACAGTGGCTATAACCGAGTCGGGCATCACTAAAGTCGAGAGGGCTCTTGGAATAGAAAATCTCTATGATCATGTCAACAGCCAATTAGTGAACCATCTAAATCAAGCTCTTCGGGCACATGCGTTATTTAAGCGAGATGTGGACTATGTGTTAAGAGATGGCGAGGTCATGATAGTCGATGAATTTACCGGAAGAATGATGGAGGGAAGAAGGTACTCGGAGGGCCTGCATCAAGCTATAGAAGCTAAAGAACGAGTCGCCATTCGTGAGGAGAATCAGACACTAGCGACAATCACACTTCAAAATTATTTTCGCATGTATGAAAAATTGGCTGGGATGACCGGTACGGCCGTAACGGAAGCCGAAGAGTTCAGCAAGATATACAAGCTCGAGACAGTGGTCATACCTACTAATAGAGATATGGTAAGAGATGATCGACCTGACATGATCTATAAGAACGAAGATGCCAAATTTAAGGCGGTAGTCGAGGATATAATCGAGAAAAATAAGAGCGGCCAACCTATTTTGCTGGGAACAATATCGATTGAAAAATCAGAGAAGCTAAGCAAGATGTTAAAAAAGAAAGGCATAGCTCATGAGGTACTAAACGCTAAGAATCATGAGCGAGAAGCGGATATCATTGCCCAAGCGGGCAGAACGGGAGCGGTGACCGTAGCAACGAATATGGCCGGCCGGGGAGTAGACATAGTCCTGGGGGGCAGCCCTCAAGATAAGGATAGCGCTAAGCAAGTATTAAAGGCCGGCGGTCTATATGTTTTAGGGACAGAGCGGCATGAATCGAGGCGGATCGATAATCAATTAAGAGGACGCTCGGGCAGACAAGGTGACCCGGGCCTTTCAAGATTCTATCTCTCACTCGATGACGATCTGATGAGACTATTTGGTTCAGAAAGGGTCAAATCGATTATGGAGAGGTTGGGGCTTCCAGATGATCATCCGATCGAGCATCCGCTTATTTCAAGATCTATCGAAACGGCGCAACGACAAGTTGAGTCTCAAAATTTTGAAGTAAGAAAGCGTGTTCTTGAATATGATGATGTTATGAATCAACAGCGCCAGATCATCTATGATCAGAGAAGACAGATATTTGGCGGTGATAATTTTAATGAGATATCTCTTGAGATAATCGGCTCGGCAGTCGAAGGTTCGATTGAGACTTTTACAAACGCGAATGATTTTTCAGAGGAATGGGATTGGGAGGGTTTGATAGCCTACTTAAACCAGCTTTTCCCGTTAGATCTAAAAAAAGAAGACTTCGACCATGAGAAAACAAATGTAGATATTTTAAAAGAAGAGATAATTGAAAAAGTAAGCAAACTATTTAATGAAAGAAACGCTGAATTCGGCGAGGAGGCCTTTCAGGAGATACAGCGGCTTGTAATGCTTCAAGTCGTAGATATGAAGTGGCGCGAACATCTCTATGAGATGGATTATCTAAAGGAAGGTATTGGACTAAGAGCCATCGGCCAGAGAAATCCACTTATAGAATATAAATCAGAGGGATATGGGATGTTTCAAGAGATGACGGTAAGCATTCACGAAGATTACCTCAGGTATATATTTCATGTAAAAGCAGTCGAGGAACAACAACCGGAGGCGCCTAAAAAAATCGAAAATAAGGCTGCGGCCTCAGGTAATGAAACTCCACACCAGAGAGTGAGCGAAGGGGAAAAGATAGGCAGGAATGATCTATGTCCCTGCGGGAGCGGAAAAAAATATAAAAAGTGCCACGGCCAGTAAGCAAAATGGAAGAATGTTGATGATAGACCATCAGGAATCAATAGAAAATTTAGAGGAAAAACTTTCTATAATTAAGGGGTATCTTTGACCCCGTTAATAAAAAAATTGAAATAGAAAGAATAGAAAAAGAGGTCTCTAAGAGTGGATTCTGGGAGGACGCTGGTCGTGCCCAGAAGTTAATGAGCAAACTTTCCGAGTTAAAAAAAGAACTGGAACTCTATGAAAAAGTCGAAGAAGAGTTAAGCAATCTCTCGATCCTAAATGAATTAGCGATCAGTGAATCAGATGAGGATCTTTCCGAAGAAATAGGGTCATCTGTCGGAGAACTTGATAGCGATCTGAATAAGCTTGAAGAGAGCCAATGG
>JAUVQW010000106.1 GCA_030597945.1 Actinomycetes bacterium | reverse complement strand
TTAGCGGCGATTAGCGCCTGCGTAGTAGTCGGTATCGGCATGGAAGAGATAATGGCAACGATTCGAGAATATCGGGGCATAGAACACCGTCTTGAATTCGTTTGTGAACTAGAAGGCGTTGATTTCTACAACGATTCAAAGGCGACCAACCCGGAAGCGGCCATAGAAGGAATTAAATCATTTGACAGTCCAATAATCCTGCTGGCAGGCGGAAGAAATAAGGGAAGCGCTTTTAACCAATTGGCAACTATTTCTAAAGAGAAAGTGAAGAAGGCGATACTTCTTGGTGAAGCATCTTTAGAGCTGGCAACCGAGTTTAAAAAAGCCGGAGTGGACTACGAGATAGTGGACTCGATCGAAGCTGCTGCCGCCGCTGCGTTTCGAAGTGCTGAAAAAGGAGACGTCGTTCTTTTATCTCCGGCATGTGCTAGTCTGGACATGTTCGACGATTACGAACATAGAGGTAGAATATTTAAAAAAGCTGTCGGCGATCTTAAATAGGTCAGATGGTTAAAAAAAAGAAAAAGCTGAAAAAGAAAAAGCAGACTAAGCCCACAATCTATTATCTGCTGCTTGGGATAACTTTTATCCTCGTACTTTTTGGGATAGTTATGATAACCAGTTCAAGCTCTAGCCTTGCGCTCTCACGGCAAAATGACAGTTTCTACTATTTAAAAAGACAAAGCCTCTCGGTAGCTATTGGACTTGTTGTCATGCTTATCGTTTCTCTTATTGATTACAGAAAGTTTAAACGCCTCTCTATCATTTTTCTTGCTCTCTCGATCAGCCTACTCTCGTTTGTGATTATATCCGGGACCGTCATCTACGGATCTAGCAGGTGGGTTGCGCTAATGGGTATTACATTTCAACCTTCCGAGATAGCAAAGCTCGCCGTGATATTTTTTACTGCCAGCGTATTATCCAATAATAAAGAGATAACTAAAAAGATTAACTCGCTTCTTGTACCGATCGGTCTTCCCGTACTATTTACATCCATACTAGTATTGGCCCAACCCGATCTCGGAACTACTTTTGCGATTTTGATCACCGTATTTTTCATGCTCTTTATGGCCGGGGCTAGAATAAGAGACCTGGTAATGCTAAGTTCGGCGGGATTTGCTGCTGGTATGATCTTTATCATGACCGCAGCTCATCGGCGTGAGCGCTTTTTAGCTTTTCTTGATCCTAACAGCGATCCAAAGTCCGGCGGTTTTCAAATAATACAGTCGTTGCTAGCGCTAGGAAGCGGTGGTGTCGGTGGTGTCGGCCTTGGTTTTAGCAGGCAAAAATTTGGATATCTGCCAACGCCTTTTACTGATTTTATATTTGCAATAATAGGGGAAGAGTTAGGGCTTGTGGGGACGACTATGATTATAATCCTCTTTATTATTTTTGGCTTTCTAGGTATCAAGATCGCCCAAAAAGCTCCGGACAGATTTGGTCAGCTGCTTGCCGGTGGGATTACCTCTATGATATTGGTTCAAGCGATAATCAATCTGGGAGCGGTGACCGGGATGTTACCGATTACCGGAATCCCTCTTCCGCTTGTAAGCTTTGGCGGGTCGTCTCTTATTATCACGTTGGCCAGTATCGGTGTCTTACTTAATATTTCATCTTCCCAAAAAAGAAGGGCGACAAGAAAGGTCGGGATTGAAGGTAGTAATAGCAGGCGGAGGGACGGCAGGTCACGTCTATCCCGGTCTAGCTCTGGCAGAAGCGCTTAATAAAAAAAAGAAGGGTGTAAAAATATCGTGGTTTGGCACACCCGAGGGCATAGAGGCCGAGCTGGTCAAGGAGGCGGGTTACGATTTTATCCCAATTAATGCAAAAGGGATGCAGAACCGGTTTTCATATCGTTCTCTTAAGACAATTCTAAATCTTACGAAAGTCTATCGGGAATCAAAAAAGATTTTGAAAAAAGTAGATCCTGATCTGGTGATAGGTATGGGGGGCTACGTGAGCCTACCGGTGATATTGGCCGCTGGTGGACGATTTGAGACCTATATATTTGAGCAGAACTCTATTCCGGGTCTCTCAAATAAGCTGCTATCTTCGAGAGTGCAGGGGGTAATGCTCTCATTTGATGAATCTAAGAGCTATTTTAAAAGAGCGAGAGCAATACATACAAGCGGTAATCCGATCCGAAAAGAGATCGGAAGTATTTCTAGGGCCGAGGCCGCGATCCAACTAGATAAGGACGCTGATCGTTTTACGGTTCTGGTTTTTGGCGGAAGCGGCGGGGCGAGGACAATAAACAACTCCATTATAGAGGCTTATGATCGTTTTCGTAATTTTGAAGGCTTGCAGATAATCCATATCGTCGGTAAAGTGGATTACGAATCAGTCAGAAAGACTCTTGAAGAGGTTAAAAAGGATAGCGACAAGATCTCTTACTTTCTTTATAGGTACATACCGGATATTTGGCAGGCATATGCCCTTTCTGATCTGGCGATCTGTCGAGCGGGAGCAACTACGATCGCGGAGATAACAGCTGCCGGACTACCCTCTATTCTTGTACCGTATCCGTATGCCACCGAGGATCATCAAACAAAGAATGCCGAAATCATTGAGAGAGCCGGAGCGGCAAAACTTATTAAAAACGATGCTTTAAACCCAGAGATGCTATTCGATGAGATAGTATGGTTTATGGAAAACAGAGATGAGTTAAAAAATATGTCAAAAATGAGTTTGGAAGTCGCAAAGCCAGATGCTGCCGAAGAGGCAATCGACCATATACTATCATCAATAAAATAAATAATATATTAATAAATTATCGATAGAAAATGGGAAGAAAGGAAAATGTAACATTTCAATTGATTCGAGGTCACTTTTGAAAAATAAAATGAAAGTCCATTTTATCGGGATCGGCGGAGCCGGGATGAGCGGTATCGCCAAGGTCCTTTTAGAGATGGGCAACGAAGTCTCGGGTTCCGACCTAAAATCGAGTCGTTATACTATCGACCTTGAAAAAATGGGTGCCAAGATCAGCATCGGGCATTCAGAAAAGAATATCATGTCACCTGATATAGTAGTGATCTCATCGGCCATACCCGATTACAACGTCGAACTAGTCTTCGCTAAAAAAGAAGAATATCTCGTTCTTAGAAGAGCGGAGATGCTAAATCAGATATCGAGAAGAAAGAAGTCTATTGCCATATCAGGTACACATGGAAAGACCACGACGACGTCGATGATATCTTTTATTCTTCAAAACGGCGGCAACCGTCCGACATTTCTTATAGGTGGAGAGCTAAACGACATCGGCAGCAATGCCCGATATGGTGATGGTGAACTCTGTATAATCGAAGCTGATGAGAGCGACGGTTCCCTTGTTCACATCTCACCGGATCAGATAGTAATAACAAATATTGACGTTGATCATCTTGACCATTATGGGTCTTTTAAGGAGATCGAGGACCTATTCTTCAATTGGGTTTCAGCCCTGCCAGACGATGGCAGAGTCATTGTATATGGCGATGGTTCGAACGCTGAAAAAATAGCAGAGAAAAGCAAGAAACAATTTACAACATTTGGGTTAAAGGACACTAATGATTACTACGCAAAGGATATCTTCAACGACTCATTCGAGTCCAGATTTACCCTCTGCTCCAAAGAGAAGGAGATAGGCGAGATAAGGCTTAACGTTCCCGGTGTCCACAATGTATTAAATGCTCTTTCGGCAGTAGTCGTCTGCTTGAATGAAGGGATTGAGATCGAAAGGATAGCAGAAGGCCTAAAAAAGTTTACTGGCGTAAAGAGAAGATTTCAGCTAATAGGAGAGAAAGGCGACGTTACTGTTATCGATGACTATGCCCATCACCCGACAGAGGTCATGTCAACCTTGGCTGCGGCAAAGGGTGGCAAGTGGGGACGGGTGATTTGTGTTTTTCAACCGCATCGATATTCTCGGACAAAGTTCTTGAAAGAAGAATTCGGTCGGTCATTTGATTTTGCTGATATTACTATAATGACGGATGTCTATAGTGCCGGGGAAGAACCTATCCCCGGAGTAAGCGGGAAGCTATTAGTCGATTCTATTCTAGAGACAGTTCCCGGAAAATCCGTAGTCTACCTTCCCAACCGGCTGGATATCAAAGACTATCTTTCTCAAGCTGTAAGAGGCGGAGATTTAGTCATAACTATGGGGGCCGGTGATATCGGAATGGTAGGAAGCGAATTGATAGCAAGTCTTGGATCTAGGACTTTAGCCGAAGAGAGCGGCATGAGTAAAGTGGAGTATTGATGTACCAAAGGTCTTTAAAGAGGACTTTGGATCGTTTAAACAGGCTTATTCCCGAGCAAGTAAGATCTGATAAAGATCTTGCTAAGAATACGACTTTTCGAGTGGGTGGCCCGGCAGCAGTTTTTGCGGTCGCTGACTCTCTTCACGATCTCCATGTAATCGTGGGAACAGCCACAGAATATGAGCTTCCCTTGTTGCTACTGGGAAGAGGTTCAAATCTGCTCGTCTCTGATTACGGATATCAGGGTGTCGTCCTTCAACTAGGAAAGGATTTTCAGAGGATCTCCGTTATGGATGAAGAGGTCATCTGCGGAGCGGC
>JAUVQW010000169.1 GCA_030597945.1 Actinomycetes bacterium | reverse complement strand
CCTTAAGAAAAGGAAAGCCAGACTTACCCTCTCTAATAACATTAAATTTTACCGCCTCACCTTTAATTTCGCCGGAAACATCTTCAGCAATGTCGCCCGTTCCGCACCCGAATAAAAAAAGCGATACTACCAAAACCAGTAATATCAAAGGGAATTGATAAAGGATTCTTTTTTGCGACACAAACTCTCCTTTATAACTATCATCCAATGATGATCTATCGAAGGGATATAGCTATGCTCTGTTAGCTACTCAATTATGGTGTCTTGAACAATCGATGTCAATAAACGTAAATGCCGGCAACAATATTCCCAGCGGCTTAAGCTCCGGTCGCATCTGTCGGAGGAGTAAAGACTCGTTGACCGAGCTCCTGATCGAGCATGAGCAGCCCTTGCCCATCATCGCCGACCAATTTAAGTTTGGCGATTATCGTTGTAAAACTTGATTCTTCCTCTATTTGTTCGGTGACGAACCATTCAAGAAATATCCTGGTAGCGTGATCGCTTTCTGCCATGACGAGATCCGAATGCTTACTCATCCTCTCAGTCACTACTTGTTCGTGCTTAAGCGCCGTCTCAAAAGCCTCCAGCGGATGGCTGTAGTCGAACCTGGGTTCATCTACTTGACCAAAATGAGCTCTGGCGCCTGACTCGGTAATATATTTATAAAATCTCTCTGCGTGCGTCAATTCTTCCATCGTCTGAATATTAAAAAAGTTCTCCATTCCACTGAGATCAATATCAGAGAAATAGGCCGCCATCGCCTTATATGTATAAGCTGAGTATATTTCAAAAGTCATCTGGTCATTCAGGGCAATAAGTACTTTTTCTTTTATCATTATCCACCTCATTTATCATGCCACGGAAGAATATTCTAACCTATTTATAGCACGTTTGTCTTCACTTACTACAATTGTCTTTACCCTTCTATCTTCTTTAAGGTACCGGGGTTAGTGATTACAAAGTAGCTAATGACTTTTGCAAAACTTGTCTGTCTTCAACTAGTATAGGAGCGGTATTTAAGTTCAAGTCATGCAAAAGAAATGAGGTGCTTATTTGTCGCCGCTGACACCCATATTCATAATAATAGGTTTTGTTGCTCTAGTCGGCGGTGCTGAGCTCCTTATTCGCGGCTCTTCACGGTTAGCCCTGACTGTCGGGATATCGCCACTGGTCGTCGGCCTGACCGTTGTTGCCTTCGGCACCAGTGCCCCGGAAGCAGCTGTTAGTCTATGGTCGACTATCACCGGCCAATCGGGGATCGCCGTTGGAAATATTATTGGCAGCAATATCTTCAATATTTTATTCGTTATCGGACTGGCGGCTCTGGTAGTTCCGCTCTTGGTCAACCAGCAGCTGATCAGGATCGATGTTCCCCTGATGATCGGAGCTTCCGTAATATTATTTTTAATGTCGCTTGATGGAAAGATCGGTCGAATCGACGGTGCCATACTTTTTGCCGGAATAATCTTTTATACCGTATGGGCGATAAGAAAGAGCCGAAGAGAAAGTAAAGATGTTGACGCCGAATACGTCGCAGAATTCGGCCAAACCAAGAGTGAGCTTAAGCGTTCTTCCACCCCGATAGATCTAGCTACAATTGTTGTTGGAATGATATTTTTAGTCGTTGGCTCCCGCTCGCTTGTTGTCGGAGCCGTGGATATTGCAAAATTTTTGGGTGTAAGCGAGCTGATCATAGGCCTAACCATTATCTCTATTGGTACATCACTGCCCGAGGTCGTGACTTCGGTACTGGCAAGCTTTAGAAATGAGCGCGATATCGCCGTCGGTAATGCCATCGGGAGCAATATGTTTAATATTATGGCTGTTTTTGGCCTAACAGGGCTTGTGGCGCCAAACGGGATAATAGTTCCAAGTAACGCCCTTCGCCTAGATATGCCAGTCATGATAGTCGTCGCCATCGCTTGCCTTCCCATCTTCTTTAGTGGGCACATCATTTCCAGATGGGAAGGAGCACTATTCTTTGGTTACTACTTAGTCTACATAGCTTACCTGGTACTGGCGACACTCGACGTTCCTGGCCTCTTCTATTTTAGCACTGTTTTTATCGTCTTCATCCTACCGCTTACCGTGGTTACGCTCACGGTTTCCGCTTGGCGAGAGTGGAAGGGAGGCATAAGTGAGATTTAAAAGGAGACTTTTTTTAAGTCAGGAGATGTTATGATCTTGCTTGTTTTTTTGCCTTAACTCTAAGATTTGCGTCTAAGAATTTTTTTCTTAACCTGAGGCTTTTTGGGGTAATCTCAAGAAGTTCGTCGTCTTCTAGAAAATCAAGACCTTGCTCAAGTGAGAGAATTGTCGGCGGAGTTAAGCTTATGGCGTCATCTGATCCGGAAGCCCGAACATTTGTAAGCTTTTTCTCCTTTGTCACATTGATATCGAGATCACTTTCACGCGAGTTTAACCCGACTATCATCCCTTTATAGACCGGGGTCTGCGCCGCGATAAACACGACGCCTCGCTTTTGAGCGTTATTAAGTCCGTAGGCAACCGACTTTCCATCCTCGGAGCTGACTAATGTCCCGTTTCTCATCCTGGGAATCGAAAGTCCT
>JAUVQW010000158.1 GCA_030597945.1 Actinomycetes bacterium | reverse complement strand
TGTTGTGGTGCTTTTCTACTAATTCTCTTATGCCAGTCCGATTATCTCCGCTTGCCTTGCGGAGAATTTCCATTTTCCTGGCCTCGTCCGATGAGTCCAAGAGTTGTTTTAACTCTGAAATTGAATATTCAGCCAGATCCATTAATAACCTTTGCTTAGTTAGTTACCTGAGTATTCCCGCCCTATTTATCGGCCAATAAGTGAACAGCGCTTTTCCTATCACTTCTTCTTCCTTGATGGTACCGATAAACCTACTGTCTTTACTGTTCGCCCGATTATCTCCCATAACAAAAAGTTCTCCACCGGGAACTACCAGTGGGCCGTAACTGGCGTTAGAGTTATCCTCCCGGATATAAGGTTCGTCGATCTCGTTATCGTCGATGAACATCTTTCCTTTCTCTTCGACAACTTTTGAGTTTTCGACAGCAATAACTCTTTTTATAAGATCGATCCCACCGTCGCCTGTCCCGACTGGCGGATGAAAAAGGATTACGTCACCGGCTTTAGGTTCGAAAATTCTATAGTAGAACTTGGCTACGAGTACCCGATCGCCCGGCATTATGGTCGGCACCATCGAGCCTGAAGGTATCCAGATTGTCTGTAAGACGAACGCAGAGATGAGTTTAGCGATAACCAAGGATATGACGATTAAAATTATACTTTGTTTGATAAAAGACTTTGTACTTGGTCGATCGGAAGCGGCTAAACCAGTTTCCCTTTCCGATACGTGGCCATTATCAATCGGATCTGTTCTATCCATTCTGTTTATTAAGTATAGATGATGAGACCAATTTTACAATGAGAGCATGAATACAGTGGCCTCACTTGGCTGAACCATGCCTACCTCAACACGCCGATTCGACTGGGCGGCCAATAGGTGAAAAAAGCTTTTCCGATTATCTTTTCATCGTCAATGGGGCCGATGAATCTGCTGTCCTTACTATTTGCCCTATTGTCGCCCATGACAAAAAGCTTGTCAGGCGGAACGATGAATGGCCCGTAATTTGCGTTATTGCTATCGGGCCTCACATAAGGCTCGCTTATCTCCTTGCCGTCGATAAACATTTTACCGCTCTTTTCAACCACTTCCATGTCTTCCGTAGCGATGACTCTCTTTATTAGGTCCGGATCACCATTTTCAAGCGTTTTAGGGGATGGAAAAACGATTACATCACCACGCTTAGGTTCAAAAAACCTATAATAAAACTTAGCTACAAGCACCCTGTCGCCCGGAGCTATAGTCTGTTCCATAGATCCTGAGGGTATCCAGAAAGTCTGTAATACAAAGGTATAGATAAACCAGGCTAAAGCGATAGCGGAGACTAAGAGGATGACTGTCTCTTTTAAGACTGAAGAAACACTCTCTTCTTCGGATGTTTCGTCATCTGGTTCCGGAAATTGTTCGTCGTATTTAAATGATTCCAATATATATCACTGACTTCTTAAGTATCGCTGTCCATATAAAAAAGACCTTAATGAAACAGGATATCTAGATTTAAGTTCTTTTCTCTTTGATGCGAGCTTTCTTGCCGACTTTCCCGCGAAGATAATATAGTTTTGCTCGCCGTACCTTACCTTTGCTTACTACTTCCAGCTTTGCTATTTTCGGAGAATTGACCGGGATGATCTTCTCGACACCGACTCCAAATGTAATCTTTCTTACCGTGAAAGTCTCTCTAACACCATCACCTTTTCGTCTTAATACAACGCCTTGAAATATCTGCACTCGCTCCCGGTTACCTTCAATGACTTTGTAATGGACCTTTACCGTATCACCAGGTCCAAAATCCGGTAGATCGTTACGTATTTGTTCGCTATCTATTGCTGTAACTCTTTGCATAACTCCTCCGACAAACTAAAATATCCATCATTCAATCTTTCAACAAAGAAGTATTATAACCTCTTAATCTGGCTTTATCAAATCAGGTCTTCGCGATTTAGTTCTGGCCTTCGCTTGATTTTTTCGCCACTCATCAATATCTTGATGATTACCCGATAACAACACTTGGGGGACATAATCACCATTAAATACCGGCGGTCTTGTATACTGCGGATACTCAAGGCGATCATTAATAAAACTTTCATCTATAAGTGAGTCTTTTTCCCCTAAAACACCTTCTATCAATCTCGTAACCGCATCCACGATGACCATGGCGGCCATCTCGCCTCCTGATATCACATAATCTCCAATAGAGATTTCGTCAGTAACGTAACTCCGAACCCTCTCATCCATTCCTTCATACCTACCACAGACCAGTAATATTCTCTTCGATAAAGAAAGATCTTCTACTACTCTTTGATCAAGGCGTTTTCCCTGTGGTGTTAGAAGTATGGACCTCTCCCCTTTTGACATCAGCGTCGGTGAGTGCCCCAGTATATCGCTAATACCGTCGACCAATGGTTCCGGCTTCATTACCATTCCCGGGCCGCCGCCGTATGGCTCTTCATCTACTTGCTTATGTTTATTTTTAGTCCAGGCTCTAAGATCATGAGCATCCACATTTAGAAGCCCCCGCTCTATTGCAAGCCTAGGCATACCAAAAGAAAAACATTCTTCAAATAACTCAGGGAATATTGTTAAGATATCTATCTTCATCATAGCCTACAGCATGCCGGGAGTCGGGGCGATCACCATTTGTCCTTCTTTGATATTGATATCTTTTACGACTTCCTTGATAGCCGGGATCAGATATTGCTTAGAATTTTCTACAACGAAGACGTCATGTCCTTTCCCGCTAAGGATCTCTTTGATCACGCCTAACTCTCTTCCGTCGATTGTTGAGACTTTTAACCCTATAAGATCGTATTGCCAATAGGAGTCACTGGGAAGAGACATTAAATCCGCCTCCTCGATGACAAGATCATGTCCCCTTAATCTATCAGCACCATCTCTGTCATTGATTTCTTTAAATTTTAATATCAGGACATTTTTCTTACTCTTAACGCTCTCGACGTAAACTGCGTCTAAATCGTCTAGAGGCGGGGAGAGAGAGAAACGGGCACCGTGTTTAAAGCGTTGGG
>JAUVQW010000038.1 GCA_030597945.1 Actinomycetes bacterium | reverse complement strand
TTCTTTATCAGCTTAAGCGCTTCTTTATCCGAACGCCCCTCGATCTCATCGTTTCTTAGCGGAGTGATTACATCCTTATAATATGTGAGCGGGTAACCAAGCGTTCTTTGAGTGTAGTGAAGAATGTGCGTAAAAACTTCGCTATCGCTGTTGTAACCCATATATGCCGGATTTCCCCTGCCAAGCAAAAACTCACGGATAGGTACAAATGCCGTATTCTCGCCATTTGTCATTGTTCCATAACCCTGGATGAAAAAAGGATGACAAGCATATAGATATATATCGTAGTTGGTGTTCTGTCTGCCTTGCGCAAAAACTATCTTCGCCGACAACTCGTCATTTACATCAAGACCAAAAAACTGAGCTACTTCTAGTGGATCTCCCACCTCTTTTAACGTGACGATATCGGGATAAAACGAGAAGACAAACATCGAGCCGTCAGGCTCACCCATTTTTCGCAAAAGTATTCTCGTTTCAGTAAGCAAGTTTTCTTTCTCCTGCCATGACGCCTCGTGGAATCCGTCAGGATAATCATAGGCGATGACGACATAATGCTCCCGCCTACTGATCTTAGATGTTTCCTTGATCTTCGGCTGCCATTCAAACTTCACCTCAAAACCCTGTTCTTGCATATAGTCCTCGAGGTTCTCCAGGCCCTTTCTGGTAAAAATGCCAGAGAGGATCGGAAAAGACTTTAGGTCCTTAAATACGCCGCCCAGATCTTTTAACATCAGACCCAGGCCGGACCCATCATGACCTTCTTTCATCGTCTCTAACGCCATGATATTTTCCATCGGTGAAAAATATTCACTTGCCGTAATAGCGCTCAACCTGCACATATAACTTAATTAATCTCCTCAAAAGTAAATTTTCGCTGACTTTTTATCATAGTGCCAGATAGGGGGCTTGTCAAAGAAATTTTTGTCATGATGCTATCTCTAGCAGGAGCTTTATAAAAGGCGCACAAAAAAGCCGGCCACCGCTTGGCAGCCAGCTTAGAATCTAATTTTTTCTATAGATTATTTTGGTTCAAAAGTGTGACAATGGGTCTCTATATCGTCTTGCACCGGCGTGCTGTTAGTCTGCATAGTCATATTTGGCATAGAATCATCTTGGCTCTCCGGGGGACCGGCGGCAACTAGGATCTCCGGTGACTGGCAAAGACTATCAGATCCCCAGTACTCGCAGTTCGAAATTGTACATCTTATTTCTGACATTTAGGGCCTCCTTATTAGTGCAATGTATTTTTTTATCATTCCCATTTAATCTTTTAATAACCGTGATCACAACTTCATGCCACTACGCCCTGATAACTTAAATGCAAGGCCACCAACGAGGATTATCACTAGGATAAAGATATTGAAAATAGTAAGGGCGCCAAAGACCCCGATGATCCCACCAAACTCTTCTGCCGGAAAAAGCAAAAAAGGCGCCATAAAGATCCCAAGATAAGCAAAGGCAGTATCCGTTGATACGATGATACCCCTCTCAGATTCCGGCCCGACCTCATTTGCCCAAGCGATAGTGGCTGGGAAAACCATTCCCCGCCCAATTCCTAAAGCCACAACAGCAAAGACAATAGTCACGGTTGTCGGAATAAACGTTAAGAGAGAGAATCCGACCACCCAAAGTATAAAAGAAATCAAAATCATTAGATAATTTCTCAAGTTATCCATTATCCAACCATAAAAAAATGATGTCGTAGCAACAGCCAATGTCAAAGCCGAAATATAAAAACCGATAGTAACCGTGTTCGCTATACCGATCAGCTGTAATAAACGGGGAATAAATAGAGCTCCGACGCTTACCGTTATAGTGGTCAAGAACATAAGCAAGTAAATAATTATCAGATTTGGATTATCCCTGATAACCGAGAAAAACGAAATCCTACTATCTTTTGCTGTCTCTGTAAACCCAATGTGAGTCTTTGGAACTTCTTTTAAAGCTATTAATCCTATTGGAAAGCCTATAAGAAAGAGCGCGAACGGCGCCTGCCAAGAGATTTCCCCCAACAGACCCCCAAGTATTGGCCACGCGACCGCACCAGCATTATTTATGCTTACCCTTAAACCCATCATGTGATGTAACTTTGATCCACTATAGATGTCACCGATGATCACGGTGACAGTAGAAAAAATAGCAGCGACACCGATTCCCATGATTATCCTACTGAGTATTAAGACTAAAAGTGAGCCATCTATCAAAACCATGAGGCCGGATATCCCATATAAAAACAATCCTCCGACTAGCAAGTTCTTGGCGCCAAACTTATCTATGAACTTTCCAATAAACGGGCTGATCAAGACTACTGTCAGGGCGTAAAGCGTTATTACAATTCCAGTCACACTGGTGGTGAGATTTAGGTTATCTCTAATTTCATTTACAATCGATGCTACTGCAGTAAGCGACATCAGCGTAAGAGTAGAAGATAAAAAAATTATCCACTTAGCCCGGTCACCTTTTGACTGCATCATTTTTTCTTTCCGATAGACTCGCACTGTAAACAGTACGAACTGAAAGGCCTATCAAAAATTGATCTCGTAAATCAAGATATTTCTTTTAGGATCTGATGATAAACGAGACGAACACCTATTTCATGAAAACAATGAACATCATTTCGATGTCGCGCTAGCCGGTAGAGATTCAGATACAAAATTACTGATCCATATTGATAGGCATTAATCCCATATTGGGTAAATAGAACATGATTGTTAGCTATCCATTTTTAATAAAGGAGTATTGATCATGTTTGAAATAATGAAGGAAAGTAGCGGTAAATTTCTCGGCATTGACGCTACAGATGTCATAAGAAGACAGGATTATGACGAGCTGGTACCGATCTGTGAGAAAATTATCAATGATGAAGGCAGCCTGAGCATGTTAATCGATATGAAGGGTTTTAGATTGGAAGCACCAAGCGCCTGGCGAGACGACTTTGATTTCGGCCGTGAATTTCACCATAAGATCGAAAAGATGGCAATAGTAGGAGATAGGTGGTGGGAGGAGTGGATGGTTGCTTTTTGTCGTCATTTCTATGCGCAAGAGGCAAAGTACTTCCGCAGCTATGAAATGGATACCGCCTGGGAATGGCTGAAAGAAAGACAGGAGCAGGCCGCGTAACTTAGCGTGAAACAATAGTTTCACGAATTGAAAATTGGAGATTGTAAATATTAAATCAAATAAAAAGGCCGGGGCGTAGCCCCCAATAAGTCGGGCATTCAAGTCCCGACTATTTCCAAAACCAGTGGATTCCTAAGGTAGCGGATGCAAGAAAGGCAAGGAGTTTTAAGTGGAACGTACAAGTAGGTACGTGACATGAAAAGACTCCGTAGGCTGACGCCGTAGGCGCACCTTTGGAGTCCACTGGCGGGAGTGACGGGACTCGAACCCGCGACCTCCTGCGTGACAGGCAGGCACTCTAAACCAACTGAGCTACACCCCCGAAAAAACATAGAACGTTAAGATGATAACAGATTTTCACTTATGTAAAATAACAAAAACCTTCAAATTTCAGAGGACGTTTCACGGAGCTGCTACTAGGAAGGTAAGATTTTTTATCAGGGAGTGTACGTGCAAGTACTCGACCTAATGAAAAATCGCAGCCTGACAAAGTAGATGCCTGCGAAAAAGTTCTCCGGTGGGCGATACAGGATTTGAACCTGTGACCCTCTGCTTGTAAGGCAGATGCTCTCCCGCTGAGCTAATCGCCCGAACAACTAAGTCTAAATAAGCTTTTGGTGCCCCCAGCGGAATTCGAATCCGCGCCGCCGCCTTGAAAGGGCGGTGTCCTAGGCCACTAGACGATGGGGGCTAGTATCTAATTTAATAGAAAAAACCCCGTTTGAAAACCACCGGCCAAAATCTTCACTTCTTAGAGGCTCTCAAATTCAGGGCGGCTAGCACGCTTATTTGACCTAACAAAAAGTAACCAATCGCCCCTTATTTGTCAAGTAAAACGAGCTCAAAACGTTATCTGAACAATACGGCTCTCGCCGGGCCGCCGTTTCCCTTTCTTACCCTAAGTGGCAGGCAGACAAGTTCGTACTCTCCCGCTGTTGCCAGACTAAGATCAATACTCTCGATTATTGTGACATTTCCTTCCAAAAGAACATGGTGAGCGGGTGCGTCTTTATTTCCGTACTCATCTATCGAAAGATAATCAATTCCGACTAACCTGACTTCTTGCTCTACCAGATACTCTGCTCCGTCTTTAGAAAGATAGACGAATTCCTTCACAAACTCTCCGCCCTCATATAAACGAGAGTTCTTTGTCTTAAAAAGAATTCTTTTAACGCCCGTTAGATCATGAACCATAATATCCGCAGCGGTGATCTTTCTATCCACATCCAACTCTACTACTTTTGCCGGACCAATAAGAACATTCAAGGAAATGTCATCCAATGTATCCCCACCGGAAAGAAAATGGACCGGAGGATCGATATGTGTTCCCGTATGAGTCCCCATACTAAGTGTCGACACGTTCGACGCCTTTCCACTGGACTGGTCTTTAAAGGATAGGATTTCGACTTTGGGGTCGGTGGGCCAGCTTAGCATACCATTATGGATGGGGATACTGATATCGATAAAATCTCTCACTGATCACCACTTTCCGATTTCGAGAACGACCTTTATCATGTTAGGATCTTTTAGAGAAAAAGCTTCCTTAAAGTCATCCATCAAAAAGCGGTTGGTAATGACTTTATCGATTACCGGACCGAATGTCTCTTGCATGGCCATAAGATGCTTAAGAGCCGACTCGAAATGAGTGTGATTTGAATTCACGCTTCCAATGATGACCTGGTTAAACCTGACTACCTGTCGCAGTAGCATATCTCCATCTAAACAGACCTGGCGATCACCCCTTGGGATGCCTGTAAAAACATAAATGCCGTTTCTACCGAGCCCTCCTACAAGATCCATCGCCAATTGGGCCGCCCCCGTAGCTTCGATGATCACATCAAGCGTCCCGGTTTGATCCTTGACCTTTTTCATATCTGAATCCCGGGAATCGATGACATGGGCTCTCATCTCTTTTAAATACCTGACTTTAATATTGTCTTCACCCCTATTTACGGCAACATAGGTCTCGACACCTTCCACTATCAGAAGTGCCGCCGCAAGAAAACCAAGCGGGCCGGCACCGACCACCAGTGCCTTCTTACAACCTCCCCAGCCAGGATCTCCAAATCGGTGATCAGGATGAGAACAACTCCATGGGAGCCTCCCTCCAACATACTGGATCTGCTCGAGCGCCTTCTCGGCGATGCTAAGAGGTTCAGTAAGAACCGCCAGATGTTTTATCCCCTCTGGCACTAGGACAAGATACTCCTCATCTTCAACGATATACTCGGTAAAAAATCCGTGTAACTTATGAATACCTCTCTCCGTATAAAGACCGGTCGAACACATGTCGCTCATACCGTGAAGACAGCTAGAGCATTGGTTACAACCTCTCCTTGCGGTAGGAACGACAATATCGCCCACTTTAAGCCGTTTAACATCATCTCCGACTTAAGTGACTCTTCCAACCGCTTAATGACCAAGGACAAATTTGTCTTCACCGGGGGGCGGGTCGATAAGTTTGTTTTTTATCATCGCCCTATCGGTGCCGTCTAAAGCCGCTTCGATTATTTCGACTTTTACCTGGGTTGCCATTTCAATTTCCGGCTCCGGTATTTCCAAGGCGGTGACGCCTTCAATATTTTCTTTTATACCGATAGCTTTCATCTATCTGTCTCCAAATTCTGAAAGCGAGCTAGAAAAAATATCACTAAACTTCTTTAGAACATCCTCATCAGTTGACGATAACTCTATCCCGATTACCGGCAATCCATGATCCTCAAGAGCCTCGAAATCTCCTCTTGCTTGGGCCTCTTCCAGTACCGGAAATGTATATTTTTCATCCGGGATCTTTAGTTCCGGTTTGTCGTGATAAGTCAGTTGGATAAATATTCCGCTTGGCGGGCCACCTTTTTGCTCCTGTCCGGTTGAGTGTAGATATCTTGGTCCAAAACCAGCCATTGTGGCGACATTAAGTCTCTCAAAAGCAGTGTTTCGGAGTGACTCCAACATCTGTATCGTTGAATCGTTTTCCGGTAGAAAAGCCTGAAATATTATATAATTACCTTCGGCAGTTGCAGATAGATAAGACCTAAGAACATCCTTTACATCTTTTATTGAACCACCGCTTGAATTTAAGCTATCCTTTATCTTTTTCTTGACACCCTTCCCCAACCTGATAGAAATGCCGTCTGATTCCGCTACAACGCTTCCCTTCGGCAAGCTACCCTTTTTGATAAAGTCATCTATTAGCTTATTCGTGTTATTTTTGCTCTCCGTCACGTTAGGTTCATCAAAGGGATTAATCTCCAAGTATGCCCCGCATATCGCCGTTGCCGCCTCCCATAACCAGAATTGGCCTCCGATTCCGTAAAGATCGTCGATCTCAAATTCGTAGTGGGTAAACTTATCTCTGATACTTTCTTTCCAACCATCCATCCAACTATTATCTTCTCCAGCCAAGGCAATCGATACAAAGAACCTGTCCGAACCATAGTTTTTAGCATCCATAGACCGCTCACCGGTTATAGGTATAATGCCTTTTCCTTTTTTCCCGGTACTCTCCGCAATCAGCTGCTCGACCCATAAACCCAGTGGTAAGAGTCTGTCTGATGTAACAAGAGTCAGTTTATCTTTTCCGGATACGGCCTGCTCCGCCATCAGATATCCGAGTTTAAGTGCCGGATTCTTCTCCGAATCAAGCCGACACCGCTTAGCCATCTTGACGGCATTTTCCAAAAGGATCTCTATATCGATACCGATCAGTGCCGCTGGCAGAAGTCCGAAATATGACAGTGCAGAATACCGGCCGCCAATATCTGCAGGATTTGAAAGAACTGCCCTAAATCTTCTGTCCAAAGCCAGAGCCTCCAAAGATGTGCCGGGATCTGTGATAGCTATGAATTGCCGACCCGGTTTTTTACTAACTGACCCTACCTTCTGCCAGAAATATTTTAAAAGAGAAAGCGGCTCGATAGTCGTACCTGATTTACTGGCAACGATGAAGACGGTCTTCTCTATATCGATCCTTCCTTCAAGGTCTTCTATCGCTTTGGAATCGGTCGTATCAAGTATTTCAAGGTCTAGAAAACCGGCGGTGACACCAAACATCCTCTTTAAAACAATCGGACATAGGCTGGATCCCCCCATTCCTAGAAGAACGGCTGTTTTTACATCTTCAATCCGGACCGATTCGACTAATGCATCGATCTGCTTGACCATGCTCAACATATCTTTTGCGACTCCAAGCCAGCCCAATCGATTAGAAATGGTCTTTTTGACTTCTGGGTCGTCGCTCCAAAGCGATTCATCCCGGTCAAAAAGTCGATTTACAACATCATCATGATATTTTTCCAAAGGCAGTGAACTCATTATCTTCCTTTCATCATCAATATTTACATTCTAAAAGATTTCGGCTTGTGTTTACAATAAACCGATCAGGCTCTCTGGATGATCTTAGTAAAATCATCCATCGCTCTACCGGGATCAGCGGCTTTTAAGATAGCGCTTCCTATGCATATATAATCTGCCCCTGCCTCGATTATCGATTTTGCATTGTCCAACTTTATCCCTCCATCCACACCGATGATCAATCCCGGTTCTTTCTCCCTTAATTCCCCTATCTTTTCAAATGTTTCACTAATAAAACTTTTTCCGTAATAACCAGGGTGAACCGATAACACCAAGAGCGAATCAACCAGATCTACCAAAGGCAATATTTCGTTTACTGATATCGTTGGATTTATAGCGAGACCCACAAGAAGTCCCTTTTCCCTGATTTTCTCTATTACGACTACTGGATCGCTGACGGCACTAAAATGAAAGATGACTTTTTCAACCTTTGTCTTAGAAAGCGTATTTAAATAGCTCATTGGATCATGGGCCATCAAATGAGCTTCTATGGCAAACTCTGGCTCTGCATTTACAAGGTCAACCGGTTCAACGCTCTTTGATGGGACAAAATCACCATCCATAAAATCAACCTGAGCATAAGATGTAATCTCGTTTAAGACCCCTACCATTACCCGTAATTCATTAGGGTCAGCTGAAAGAACCGCCGGAACTATTGCTTTCAATATTGAGCTCCATTTCCAAGTACAAGTTTTTCAATCAAGCAACTGCTACCTATTATATCTCCAATATTATGTAATTCTTAACGTCGCTGGTCTACTTGAAATTTTTTATTTATTGCTTGATATGATAAAATTACTTATTGCAGTGGGGTTTTAAGAACGCGAAGCCTAAAAGTCGTGAAGGTCATTACTGTTTGGATCTGAACGTTCGAGTCGATATATGAAAATTTATGCCCTTATATTGGTTGGTATTACATTTATATTGATCGACTCGATGATTGTGAAAGCTTTGGTAAAATCGAATGAACTTTCTAAAGCTTTTCGACTTTTTATCGCTGCAGCAATAGCTGCAGTCATAACTATCGCCTTCTTCATCTCTTTTAAAGCGGTTCTAGTACTAATACTTGCTATAATAGTTGCAACAATCTACGTAAAAATAAGATATCGTTATAAATTATCTGGACGGATAAATTAAATGGTAACTAATATGTTAGATAAAAATCAAACATCTTCAAAAGACCTGATACTTACTAACTTAAAAGTAAATAGCGGCATGAGTGTAGATGAACTTGCCGTTGAATTAGATATTACGCCTATGGGAGTAAGGCAACACCTAGCTCTGATGGAGCGAGAAGAACTGGTAAAAAAAGAGAAAAATAGACGCCCCGTAGGAAGGCCCAATTTCATTTACTCTCTTACAGAAAAGGCCGAGGACCTTTTTCCCAAATCATATGATGATTTCATTACCGGAATCCTTAGGGACATTACCAATATCGATGGGGAAGAGAAGATCAAAGCGATTTTCGAAGCTAGAAAAAACCGTATCTATGGTTCCTTACAATATCGATTCGCGCAAGAAAAATTGGTGGACAGAGTAAATACTCTATCAAAGCATTTAAACGAAAACGATCACTTCTCAGTAGTGTGCAAAGAGAAACAAAATATCGTTCTTACAAAATATAACTGCCCCCTACTTATGATCTCAAAGGAATTTCCCTATCTTTGCCAATGTGAGAAAAGTCTTTATCAAGCGCTTTTAGCCGCCGATGTCTCCATTGACCACTCCCAAGCCAGCGGGGAAAAGTCTTGTCGATTTCTTATCCGTTCTAAAAAACCGATTCAATAAACGTCTTCCCTCTTTTAAACTTTCATCGGTTGTTTAAGTTTTGTCGCTCGTGAAAAGTGGCAATAATTTTTTATCGCTGTTGCTTTTACAAATTATTTTAACTAAAATTTCTTAGGTATCTGAGGTAGGGAACTATTTATTTCCTGTTACTGTTAACATATAAATATGGCGCATTAGTCTAGCGGTTAAGGACGCCGCCCTCTCAAGGCGGAGGCCACGGGTTCGAATCCCGTATGCGCTACGAGGTCAGGGG
>JAUVQW010000069.1 GCA_030597945.1 Actinomycetes bacterium | reverse complement strand
ATAACGACCTTGGCCTTGCCGTGGCCAACTCTTTAGCGGCAGTAGAAAACGGTGCGACTCAGGTGGAAGGAGCCATCAATGGACTCGGCGAACGAGCAGGCAATACGGCGATCGAAGAATTGGTGATGGCGCTAAAGGTAAGGGGTGCCCTTATAAACAAGAGCACAAATATCAACTCAAAAGAGATTACGAGGACTAGCAGGTTGGTCAGTAAACTTACCGGTTATTCGGTTCAGAACAAAAAATCAATTGTCGGACGAAACGCCTTTGCCCATTCATCGGGCATCCATAAGGATGGCGTAATAAAGTAGAGGACGACTTACGAAATAATCGACCCTAAAGAGATCGGATTAAGTGAGAATAAACTGATTCTTGGCAAGACCTCTGGCCGCCACGCTTTTCGTAAGCAATTAGAAGAGATGGGACACAATCTGAGCGAGGAAGAATTGGAGCACTCTTTTAAAAGATTTAAAGAACTCGCTGATAAAAAAGCGGAAATAACCAGTGATGATCTCGATGCGCTGGCGGCCGAGGAAGTTAGGACTTTGGAAGAGACGTATTCTCTTGATTTCATGAAGATACAGTCCGCTACCGATTCGACCCCGATGGCTGAGATAACCCTTTCCAAGGACGATGAAAAAATTGAAAGTAAGGCCAATGGAGATGGTCCGGTTGACGCCATTTGCAATGCTATCTCTGAAGCTACGGGTGTAAGTAGTAAATTGCTTTCATATAACGTCAGCTCGATCACGGGTGGACTGGATGCTCAAGGAGATGTAAGCATAACTTTGGAAATTGAAGGTAAAGAAGTATTGGGCCGGGGTGTTTCTACAGATATCATCGAAGCGAGTGCTAGAGCCTACCTTAACGCGATAAATAAGTCGTTGGTCAGGTAGAAGTGGTAAAAGCGTAAGAGCAGTTGGCGTAGCTACAGAGCTTGCTTTGTCTACTTTCAGTAGATTGCCGCGGCTAAAGGAATCGCTGCTTCGTAATCTAGACTTTTTACAAGACGCATCACCCGCTAATAAAGGATTATAAAATGATGACGATCACGGAAAAAATAATAGCTGCCCACGCAGGTCTGGATAAGGTAAGTCCGGGCGAGCTAGTCATGGTCGATATCGATCTTGCCTTGGCCAACGATATTACGGCGCCGGGGGCGATCAAGGAATTTGAAAAAATCGGAGTCGAAGGAGTCTTCGATAAGAAAAAAGTTGTCTTGGTTCCGGATCATTTCGCGCCAAATCGCGATGTCGATTCGGCCGAGCAATGCAAGTATGTAAGGGAATTCGCAAGAGACAGGGAAGTGGAGAACTACTTTGAAGTCGGACAGATGGGGATTGAGCACGTCCTTCTTCCCGAAAAAGGGCTTGTCATACCAGGAGATCTGGTCATTGGCGCTGATAGTCATACCTGTACATACGGGGCTCTTGGAGCTTTTTCGACAGGCATGGGCTCGACCGATCTCGCGGCCGCTTTTGCTACAGGGGATACCTGGTTAAAGGTACCACAATCAATAAAATTCAACATAGATGGTAAGAGAAAAGAGTGGGTAAGCGGTAAAGATATAATATTGTATATTATCGGAAAGATCGGTGTCGACGGAGCTCTTTACAAAGCGATGGAGTTTACCGGAGATACTATTGAGGGCCTATCTATGGATAGCCGCTTCTCGATCTGTAATATGGCTATCGAGGCCGGTGGCAAGAACGGTATTATCGCCGTCGATGATAGAACGAGGGAGTATGAAGATGGCCGAATTGATAGAGCTTATGTGGAATATTATAGCGATCCGGATGCAGAATACGCGGATGTTCATAATTACAAGGCCGAAGATATAGAATTACAGGTCGCTTTTCCGCATCTTCCCTCTAATACTAAAGGAATATCGGAAGTAGGCAATATCCCGATCGATCAAGTGGTCATCGGCTCTTGCACCAACGGCCGCATTGAAGATCTGCGCGAAGCGGCAAAGATATTGGATGGAAAAAAAGTTGAAAAAAACTTAAGAGTGATCGTTATCCCGGCCACACAAAAAATCTACCAACAAGCGATGAGCGAAGGGATAATCGATATATTTATAGAGGCGGGAACAGCCGTATCGACGCCGACTTGTGGCCCCTGCCTTGGGGGGCATATGGGAATCCTTGCAGCCAAAGAGAGATGTGTAGCAACGACAAATAGAAATTTTAGGGGCCGAATGGGCCATACGGACAGCGAGGTATATCTTTCGGGTCCGGCCGTTGCTGCGGCGTCGGCAATCACTGGAAAAATAACGGGTCCGGCGGACCTATAGAAAGCGAGAAAAGATGATTTTTAATGGAAGATCGCATAAATTCGGTAGAGATATTGATACCGACATAATAATCCCCGCTACTTATCTGGTAACCTTCGATCCGAAAGAGTTAGCAAAGCATTGTATGGAGCCACTCGCACCAAATTTCGCCGATAATATAGAAAAGGGAGATATAATCGTTGCCGAGGAAAACTTTGGTTGCGGCTCATCAAGAGAACATGCTCCCATTGCCATCAAAGGGGCCGGGATCTCCTGCGTTTTAGCAAAATCATTTGCCCGTATCTTTTATCGAAACGCCATTAACACCGCTCTTCCAATACTTGAATGCGCGGAAGCCGTTGACGGTATTTCTGATGGAGACGATGTGAGGATAGATACGGAGAAAGGCAAGATCGAAAATCTAAGCACGGGCATTACCTGGCAGGCAAAGCCGTTTCCCTCTTTTATTATGGAGATCATCAATGAAGACGGACTGATAGGTTACACGAAGAAGAGGGTGGAAAATAGGGATGTATAAGATTGCCTTACTTGCCGGAGACGGAATAGGTCCTGAGATAATAAAGGAAGCACTAAATGTGCTTGACGCTATAAGTGAGTCATCCCCATCTTTTCAGTACGAAGTCGAAGAGGCTTTGATCGGTGGGATAGCCATAGATGAGACGGGAATAGCACTACCAAAAGAGACTGTCGAACTGTGTAGAGGCAGTGACGCTGTACTTCTTGGGGCTGTCGGCGGTCCTAAATGGGACAATACCGACCCTGGCGGGGTCAGGCCCGAGCAAGGGCTTCTCGGTATCCGAAAGGAGTTAGAACTTTTTGCCAATCTTAGGCCGGTTAAGATATTTGATGCCTTAATAGATTCATCGACGTTAAAGCCCGAATATTTACACGGTGTCGATGTTATGGTCGTTCGCGAACTTACGGGTGGTATCTATTTTGGAGAGAGAAAAAGAATCGGCGACAGGGCTTTTGATACTTGTGATTATACTTTTTCTGAGATCGAACGGTTGCTAAGGATCGGATTTGATCTAGCAAGAAAAAGAGGAAAAAAAGTCCACTCGGTTGATAAAGCTAACGTTTTAGAATCATCGAGGTTGTGGAGAGAGGCAGCCGTAAAAGTCCACGAAGATTATAAGGATATAGAATTAAACCACATGTTGGTCGATAACTGTGCAATGCAACTCATCAGAAACCCCGCCCAATTCGATGTCATCGCCACCGGGAACATGTTTGGAGATATCTTAAGCGATGAGGCATCTATGCTTACCGGATCGTTAGGAATGCTGGCTTCAGCATCTCTTGGATCATCGGGAGTTTCTCTTTATGAGCCCTCCCATGGAAGCGCCCCGGATATTGCCGGGCAAAACCAAGCCAATCCGTTAGCTACGATCATGTCAGTCTCTCTTATGCTTCGGTATTCGTTTGATCTTATGGATGAAGCGGATAGGATCGACAACGCGATCGAGGAAGTCCTAAATAATCGTTTTCGTACGGCGGATATTATGGAAGATGGCGCCACCCGGTTATCCACTACCGAGATGGGCAAGAAGATCGTCGACACATTAAAAACCGATAGATAACCCTCTTAATAAATAGACTCATTTTTTTACTTCTTTTCCCGCTTTAACGCATCGATCTCAAATATAAAAATATTTTGCTTTCGGATTAAATATTAAAGGAAAAGCTAATAATAGTAGTTATTGAGTGGCGGAGGGGAATTGAAAAAAAATAAAGCGAGGATTTTAGTTCTCTTAATTGCCGCATCCGTAGCGTTAGGAGGATGTCAAGTCGGTCTAGATGAAAGGGAATCTGAGTTTTATAAGAAGAAACCCATCCAAAATATCGATAGCGATAAGATCGAGGAATGGATCTGATCAAAAAAACTTTAGTAGCTTAAAAAAATAAGAGATATGGATACTATAGAATGACATCAATATTTATAAGAGACACCTTCGCTTCGATGCTGGTCCCGGCTTTCTGGATCATCGTAATCTACCTGGGTGTTTTTTTTGTTATTAGAAGGATTTCCTTAAGAGACGAAGAAGTCGCAAGTGAACAAGGAAGGGAAGACTCTATGGCTGCCCTTAGAATATTGAAAGAGCGCTACGCAAAGGGAGATATAAAGACTGAAGAATTTGAAAAGACTAGGAACGGACTTCTTGGAAAGAGGGCCAAGAAGACGAGAAAGAGAGAGGAAGACGATAACCCTACCAAAAAGAAGTGGTTAGCTCCGTAAGTTTGATTAACGGCCCCAATTACTAGATATGACACCTTGATTCCAGCGACTAAAGCCTCTAACCTATCTTCATGCGAGCAATGGATATTATTTCAAAGAAGAACGATGGCCAAACTCTTTCCTTTGAAGAAATAAATTTTATGGTTGAAGGCTATCTCGGCGAAGACATTGACGATAACGAGATGTCCGCTTTTTTGAGGGCGGTTTATTTAAATGATCTTGAATCCGATGAGACGATTGCACTTACCCGATCGATGTTAGAGACAGGCAAAGTGTTGGACTTATCGGACATCGAAGGATTTAAAATCGATAAGCACTCAACGGGGGGAGTCGGCGATAAATTAAGCCTCATAGTTGTGCCCCTTCTAGCAGCGACCGGTGTAAAAGTGCCGAAACTCTCTGGCCATGCCCTTGGTCATACTGGAGGGACGATCGACAAATTACAGGCGATACCAGGTTTTACTACTGTACTGACTATAGAACAGTTTAAGTACCAACTGAAAGCAGTCGGTGCGGTGATAGCCGGACAATCTAGGGATTTTACCCCTGCCGATGGCAAGATATATGCGCTTCGGGATCGGACTGACACTGTCTCATCGATCCCTCTTATCGCATCCAGTATAATGAGTAAAAAGTTAGCGGCGGGCTCGGATGGGATCGTCTTAGATATAAAAGTCGGTAGCGGTGCTTTTATGAAAGACCTAAGTGATGCTGTAAAGCTGGCGGAAACGATGATCGAGATCGCCAAAGCAACAGGGATCGGCGCAACCGCTATCCTTACCAACATGGATGAACCTCTTGGAAAAGCGATCGGAGATTCAAATGAGGTAGCTGAGGCGATAGAGACTCTAAAGGGAAAAGGACCGGTCGATGTAAGAGAGTTAACGCTAGTCGTCGGCTCTTTGATGTTGATACTTGCCGGTGGCGCGAGAAGTATCGACGAAGCAAAGGGCATTCTCAGTAAAAAATTAGATGATGGAGGCGGACTTAGGAAGTTCAGGGAGATCATAATCGCACAAGGTGGAGATGATAGAGTAGTGGAAGATAACAGTCTTCTTCCTATGGGCATAGACAAGAAGATTTTCCATAAAGGGCAAGCTGGATATTTAAGATTTAAAGACGTCGAATATTTAGGCCATGCTTATAGAGTTCTAAGCATGGATGAACATGGAGAGTATCGACCGGGCGCCGGGCTAAACTTACTAAAAAAAGCAGGGGACGAGGTCGGTGCTGGGGAAGATTTGATAGAGATCGTCCACAGTGGTGGAGATATCGATCTGGCATTTTCATATATCGATAAGGGTATCGAGATAGTTGATTCGCCGATGAAAGAACCTTTAATATACGATATCATCCGCTAAAGAAGTCTAAATGGTAAGTAAAAAGGTTATAAATTATGATTCATTCTAAGAACATCATTAAAGTCAGGTTCGCTCCAAGCCCGACCGGCCATCTTCATGTCGGCGGCGCAAGGACCGCTTTGTTTAATTGGTTGTTTGCTAAAAAGATGAAAGGTTCATTTGTTTTAAGGATAGAGGATACCGATAGAAAGAGATCGACGAAAGAGGCCGAAGAGGCAATGTTATCCTCGCTTTCATGGTTGGGGCTCGATTGGGACGAGGGACCGATCAGGCAGAGTGAGCGAAGCGATATTTACAAGGTGACAGTAGAAAAGTTGATAGCCGAAAACAAGGCTTACCGGTGTTATTGTTTACCCCAAGAGCTGGAGGATAGGCGTAAGACGGCGATCTCGAAAGGTTTGGCCACCGGTTATGATGGGCGTTGCCGCGATCTTTCGAGTAAAGACGTCGAATATTTGCTAAACGAAGGACGAAAGCCGGTTGTTCGCTTCAAGAGTCCAAACGAGGGTGT
>JAUVQW010000098.1 GCA_030597945.1 Actinomycetes bacterium | reverse complement strand
CGACCAAGGAAGCGCAAGCGATTGCTATCGACCTTGACCTTGATCTCGTCGAGATATCACCAAATTCGGCTCCGCCGGTTTGCAGGATAATGGATTACGGAAAGTTTAAGTACGAAGAGACTCAGAAGGCGAAAAAAGCTAAAAAGCATCAATCGACGATAGTCATAAAGGAAATGAAGCTTCGTCCTAAGATAGAAGATCATGACTTTAATACTAAGAAGAAGCATGTTAGAAGATTTTTAAGTGCTGCTGCTAAAGTCAAAGTTACGATAATGTTTAGGGGTCGGGAGATGACCCACACGGAACTGGGTAAAGCGTTACTCGAAAGATTAGCGGATGAGGTCTCGGATCTTGGAACTGTGGAGTCACTGCCGAAACTTGATGGTCGAAATATGATCATGGTGATCGGTCCGAATCCGGATGTTGTCGCTGAAGTACGAAGGAAGAAAGAGGAAGGTGCTAAAGATGCCAAAGATGAAGAGTCATAGGGGCGCAGCCAAACGGTTTAAGAAAACTGGAACCGGCAAGCTAAAAAGGGCTAAGGCCTACAAAAGCCATATACTTGAGAAGAAATCGCCTAAGAGAAAGAGAAATCTGCGACAATCGGGCCTTGTCTCGAAAGCGGACCACAAACGGATGGAAAAACTGATCTAACAGGCGATACGGAATTTAGATATTTTTTAAGGGAGCGATATAAATGCCAAGAGTAAAAAGTGGTGTTATCAACAAGAAAAAGCATAAAAAAGTCCTCGAAATGGCCAAAGGTTACAGAGGGGCAAAGAGCAGGACGTTTAAGGCTGCCAATGAACAGCTGCTTCACTCTCTCTCGTACTCATACAGAGACAGGCGAGCAAGAAAGCGTAATTTTAGAAGACTCTGGATTACCCGAATAAATGCTGCAGCGAGGCAAAATGGCCTTTCTTACAGTAAGTTTATTAGCGGATTAAAAGCTGCTGACGTGGAGATAGATAGAAAACAACTTTCTGACATGGCGATATTCGATCCCCAGTCCTTTACCGCGTTGACAGAAATTGCAAAATCCAGCAGTGAGTCTTGATTAGGGTTTCGCTAAGGGAAATAAGATGAGTGAGAAGCCGGATATCCAAGATAAGCCGGCTCTTATTTTTTCGGATAAGTATTTCGCCTCTTTCGGTGAGCATGTATTCCCGACGGATAAATACCGAAAAGTATTCGATAAATTAAAGGCATCTTCTAAGATCAGCACTTTTCAAGTGATTGAGCCACTTTCAGCAAAGACTGAAGATCTCGAATTAGTTCATCTACCGGACTATGTCCGAGATTTCATGAACTTTGAATTAACGGAACAGATAATCACTTCAGAATTACCCTTAGATAAAGAGATCAGGGATTTTTTTCTTCTTGCTGCCGGCGGCTCAATATTAGCTGCTGAGGAATCGCTAAAGAGGGGAAAGGCGATAAATCTAAATGGGGGATTTCATCATGCTTTTCCCGATCATGCAGAGGGATTCTGCTACTTAAACGACCCGTCTATAGCGGTAAGAAAAGTTTTGAAAGATAAAAAAATAAAGAAGGCGGCCGTAGTCGATTGTGATCTACACCAAGGTAATGGAACCGCCTACATCTTTAAGCGTGATAAAAATGTATTTACCTACTCTATCCATCAGGAAGACATCTATCCGGTTAAGCAAACCAGCGACCTTGATGTCGGGCTTCCAGATGACGCCGGTGATGAAGAATATCTTTCGCATCTGGAAAGAGAGATACCGGTGATATACGATCGCCACCAACCGGAATTAGTGTGTTACGTCGCCGGAGCCGACCCATATATCGACGACCAACTCGGCACGCTTCGTTTGACTAAAAAGGGCCTTCGAGCCAGAGATGATATTGTCATCAAAGAAGCGACGTCCAGAGGGATAGCCGTCTTCATCGTCTTAGCCGGGGGGTATGCTTTCGATACCGAAGATGTCGTCGATATCCACACCCAGACTGCCCTAGCCCTTTTAGAGGATTGATCAGGAAAAAGATTGCTTGCTGATCCTTTCCTTTTCGACAAATAGAAGAGAGATCAAGATAATGCCGGCTACTATCCCCGAGATCAGGAAGACTTTATCCGGATTCATTATTGGATTATTGGAATAAAACGTGTTTTTAAAACAGGTTAAAAAATAAATGGGAAAAAAATAGAAGATAGTGATCTAATATAGGGCGCCGATCAACGGAGCAAGATCGAATACGTTGTTAGAGTTTTTAAAGATGGTCACTAATTTCAAAATGATATGTTTACCAACATTTAACTTATCGGTAATAACAATGAAACTTTAATTATCAATACTTATTTATTAGATATTACAGGGAGCAGTTATGGATCAAATGCAAGAACCAAAGGGAAGACAAACAGTGCTACACATAGATGCGCATAATCATGTGGGGGGACCCGATATTTCGGATAAGAAATCACAATCGGGTAGAGAGATCGTGAAAGCTCTGGATTCAACAGATGTTGATCGGGCAGTTATCTTTCCATTCAATAATCCCGATCCTAGTTTGGGGTTTAAATTCGCTAACGATTATATCGCAGATGTAGTCTCTGACTATCCTGATCAATTGATCGGTTTTGGACGGGTGGATCCGACAAATATCGATAGAGCGCTTAAGGAAGTAGAAAGATTAAGCACTGATTTAGGATTGGTAGGGCTAAAGCTACATCCGAGAGCGCAACAATTTTATCCAGACGATGAAGGGTTACATGAGGTACTTACAAATGCATCAAAACTTAGTTTAGTAGTGGTATTTGATTCAGGGTCTGATTTTGCCACGTGGCAGGAGATGGCGGAAATGGCCAAAAAATTTTCCGAGGTACCAATGATAATGGCTCATATGCGAAAGGCAGGTTACATCGAGGCGGCAAAGTCAGCGTCTAATATCTATTTGGGGACTACTAAAGTCCGACCAGAGCTTATAGTCGAAGCTGTAGAGCAGATCGGAGCAGAACGGATTATATCTGGAAGCGACTCACCCTATGTTTCGAACCAAGCAGAATTCGATAAAATTATGTCGTTGAACCAACTGTCTGTCGGTGAGAAGGATCAAATACTTGGCCTGAATATGGCCCGAATTCTAAAAATCGATAAGTAGACCCTTATTTGAATCCTTTTTTGCCACTGCCGTTTTATATATCTCCGTAAAACATTAATTGAGCTCTCTTAATATTTAACAAAAATGAAACTTAAAAGAAATAAAGATTTAACCTTCCTTTAACCCTTTCGAAATGTAGCAACGGTAACTTAACACCAGACAAGTTTTTTAGCACGGCGACTAAAGGAGGCACCAGTGATCGGAAAATATGTTTCTATTCTCTTATTATCAATTGTCTTTTTGGCTCTATTTACATCGACTGCGTTCGCTGCGGAGAGTGATGAAATCTCCGTATCCTTGAATACGGTCTGGACGATGATGGCTGCTTTTCTGGTCGCCTTTATGCAGGCCGGATTTGCCCTATTAGAGGGTGGGCTTACCAGAGCAAAAAATGTCGGTAACATCATGATGAAGAATCTGATTGATTTTGGCATCGCTTCTATCGCTTTTTGGGCCATCGGGTTTGCTATCGCTTTCGGTGCAGGGAACGCCTTGTTTGGTACAAGTGGATGGTTCTTAAACGTATCTGGCGATAAAGTCGACACAGTATTTGCGTCTCTTTCGTGGGCCAATATTCCTCTGATGGCAAAATGGTTTTTTCAAATGGTCTTTGCCGGTGTAGCGGCGACTATAGTCTCTGGTGCCATGGCCGAGCGTACAAAGTTTCAGGCGTATCTAATATACAGCGCTGTCATCACCGGTATCGTCTATCCCATTGTTGTACATTGGATCTGGGGTGGCGGTTGGTTAGCCAGTTTAGGTTTTCAGGATTTTGCCGGCTCGACAGTGGTTCATAGCGTAGGCGGCTGGGCAGCTTTGGCCGGAGTTATTATCATCGGTCCTAGGCTTGGAAAGTATGGAAAAAAAGGTGAAGTCAACCCTATTCCCGGTCATAGCATGTCAATGGTCATGCTAGGTGTATTTATTCTTTGGCTCGGCTGGTTCGGATTCAACGCCGGTAGCACCATGGGAGCGATGGATCTTAGCTTTGCCGAGATCGCGGCGGTAACCACTCTTGCGGGAGCAGCGGCTTCAATAACCGGTATGTTAACTGCGTGGGCAAGAACCGGTAAACCAGATGTGGCACTGACTGCTGGTTCCGCTATCGCCGGACTTGTAGCAATTACCGCACCTTCAGCCTTTGTTGAGACTTGGGCTGCTGTCACTATTGGATCGCTTGCAGGGATTATATATGTTTTTGCTGTGATCTTGTTGGACAGGCTAAAGATTGATGATCCTGTAGGCGCCATCCCGGCTCATGCCTTTCTAGGTGTGATCGGAACGCTTTTTACCGGGGTATTCGCCTCACCGAGATTAGTTGAAGCTGTTGGTGTAGGAAAAGCAGGCCTTGTCTATACAGGCAACATCGACCAACTCGCTATTCAATTAGTTGGCGTATTGGCGGTATTTGCATTCGTCTTCCCAACGTCTATTGTTTTATTTAAGACAATTAAAGCTACAGTAGGACTTAGGGTATCTCCGGAAGAAGAGATCCAAGGCCTTGATATTCATGAGCACGGTATGTGGGGTTATCCGGAACAATTCGTAACCCAGCTTCCGCCATCAATAGCTAAGCATTACCCGAAAGAAGAGCCAATCCATCCCTAAATTTACAAATACACGAAAGTGAAGGTGCCGAATGATGAAAGAGATAAAAGCGATCATACGACATGAACAGCTGGAACTAGTTAGAGACGCGTTAGATCAAATCGGAGTAAAAGGGATAACTATTACTGACGTAAAGGGCGCCGGTCAGCAACGGGGTTTT
>JAUVQW010000059.1 GCA_030597945.1 Actinomycetes bacterium | reverse complement strand
TTTTTGTTTGTTACTGTTTCGTCGATTACAACAACCAGTATATAACTACCTTGGGTTTTTGCTTAAATACGTAAATAAAAAAAACGGCCCGCAAACGCGGGCCGTTTTAAGTTCAGATTATTTTAGGCCGTATCTGAATGGATCTTATCGGCGTTATCAATCGGAACAGGCGCTTCGATCTTTAATCCCTCTATTATCTTTTCAACTAGTTTTGTATCAAACTGGGTACCGGAATTCTTTCTAAGCTCGAGAGCTGCTTCCTCCGGCGATAAAGCTTCTCTATAAGGCCTATCCATCGTCATCGCGTTATAGGCATCTATTATGTGTAAAGCTCTTGCGAGATAAGGTATCTGGTTTCCTTTTAATCCCAATGGATAGCCTGAACCATCGAATCTCTCGTGATGGTGTTTAACGACGTTCAAGATAAGTTCCAGACCATCGATAGCTTGAAGGATACGCTCTCCCGCTTCTGGATGTTCCTGAATAACGGCTAGCTCTTTTTCTGTAAGTGGTTGAGTCTTATTGAGCACTTCATCCGGAACGGTGATCTTACCGATATCATAGACGCTGGCGGCTATGGTCAGAGTCTCCATCTCGCTATCTTTTAGATTCAATACGCTAGCGATCTTTTTTACCGTCTCTGGTGGGCTCTTGTGAAAGTCGTGATCGTTATTGACCATATCCTTGCCTTTTACAGCTGCCGCCAAAGCTTGGACAGTTATTAGATTGGCGTGGCGAAGCCTGTTAAATAGTTTTTCGACGTCGTCAGTGGACACAACGGTTTCTGATAAGTTTCCAAAATAACATACTTTATTTCTACCCTTACTTTTTGCCATGAGTAATGCGCTATCGGCCGCGGCCACTAGACTTGCCTCGTCGTCGGCGCATGTCGGAAAGTCGGCCACGCCGAAGCTTGCCGTAACAGATACAGCTTCATCGCCGGCTTTTATTCTTAGCTCGCCGACGGTTTTCCTGAGTCTTTCTGCAACATCGATGGCATCTTTGGCACTGCTTTCCGGTAGGATGATAACAAACTCTTCTCCGCCATAGCGTGCCGGGATATCAATAGTCCTGAGCGATTCAGCCAGGGTCGCAGATATCCGCTTTAGGACGATGTCACCGGTCTGGTGGCCGAAATGGTCATTAACGGTCTTGAAATAATCCAGATCTATCATTATCAAGCTTAATTGTTTTTTATACCTTGCGCTTCGGGAGACCTCTTTTGTTAGATTCTCCTGAAAATAACGATGATTGTATATCTCTGTCAGGCCATCGGTATCCGCTAAGTGCTCAAGTTCTTTTGTAAGTGCGTGCAGACGCTCATTTCGTTTTATAAGCATACGGGCACCGATCTGTCCAACTATGACGATGCCAACAAAGATCACTACTAGAAATCCGGCCAGGGCTGTTTGTGCCTGCCTTACGCTTGCCATGATCGGAGTCGTAGTAGCATAGATCTCAAACACGTTTCCTACGCTTCCATCGGCTGCATGGATCGGATAATAGATCTCAAGGACCTCTCCGCCTACTTGATCGCCTTCGACCTCAACATCCTCACCTTCAACTTCTTTGATTATCTGGCCATCAACGGCTTCTTTAAAGTGGCCTTTGACGTCACGGGCATTTCCTATACCCTTTTTACCGGCGGAGGCGTAAAGAAGAGTTCCGTCTATGCCCCATACTTTTACTTTACTGACGCTTTCGCCTTCGATATATTTACCGACGACGAATTCGAAACTTTCAAGCTCTTCACCTTCTAGAACTTCGTCGTAGGCACGTCCTTGCAGCTGGCCTTCAAAAACTGTTTCTACGTTGGTCAGCATCGAATCGGTGTAGGATTCCACAAATTGTTTTTCAACGATATTTGATAGATAGTAACCCGATGGAACGCCGACGAACAGAAAAATCCCAAGAGTAATTAAGAAGTAACGGTTGAGGAAAGAACCAAAGATCTTCCTTATCGTCCCTCTCTCCTTTTTTTTATCCTGAGATCTCATATTATTTCTCCTTTAATATAATTGGATGACAATATTTGTAATATCGTCATCTAAGGAGGAAACTTTAATAGAAAAATCCATCTTCTTATCAGCAGAAACTTCTATAATCGACAAGTTAGCGGTTTCAATGCGAAATGGAAGTCAAAACGGACGTTTTTATCTGATGACCACCTAAAAAAAATCAGAATTTCGCAAGCGTCCGTATATTAGATGAAAATAGCTAGATTTTGTACACAGCAATTAAATGTACGAGTTTTTTATATATATTTTTAGTATTATTAATAAGTTATATGTTTTTACCTAGAAGTCACTCATGAACATTGAAACGAAACGAGAGAATAATTATGAGATCTTTTCCGAGGATTTTTATGGAAGGGATACTGCTACCGTGGCAAATGAATTATTGGGCAGTCGCCTGGTAAGGACTATAGATGGCAATGAGATAGTTTGCAAGATAGTAGAGTGTGAGGCATACTACGGAAAAGGCGACAGCGCCAGTCACGCGGCAAAAGGAGTCACGCCGAGAAGTAAAATAATGTTTGGACCGCCGGGCAGGGCGTATGTTTATTTTAATTATGGAGTACACCATCTGTTAAACGTCGTCACAGAAAAAGAGGGAACAGCTGGAGCCGTGCTTATCCGTGCTCTTCAGCCAATGAATGGTGAAGAGATTCTAAAGAGGAATCGACGCGTAGCTAAATCAGTCGATTTAACAAATGGCCCGGGAAAGTTAACTCAAGCCCTGGGAATAGATCTAAGCTACAACGGGGTAGAATTATACGGTGGCGATCTATATATATGTAAAGGCGATGCTTCGTCAATTAATATAGTTGCTACCAAGAGGATAGGTATCTCCCTAGGAAGGGAACTGCTATATCGGTTTTATATCTATAATAATCCTTTTATAAGTCGTAAATAATTTGATATCGGGAGGCGAAGTTGAAGTTACAAGAGATATATGATCTGGCTATTGAAGTAGGAAGTGCAGCTGATCCAAGGGGTAAAGCAGGAATTGAGAGGATCCTAAGCGATGCGAAAAAGGGATATGAGAGCCTTTCAGATGATGATAAGAAATTTTTTGATGAGGAGAAACTAGTCAATCCCTATGCTGATACGAGGATACTTTACGGTGATCCAGAAGCCGAAATAAGCAACATATTTGCCGGGATAGATATGGAGGTCCAGGAGTTGCTATTGGCTGATAGGTTAAAAGAGAAGGGGATAGAGATCGATCTGGTTGTCTCGCATCACCCTGAAGGAAGAGCGTTAGCTGCTCTGGATCAAGTGATGAAAATGCAGGCCGATATCTGGCACGAATTCGGAGTTCCCATAAATATAGGGGATGTTTTGATGGATAAACGTGCTAAAGAGGTAAAAAGAGCAGTCAGTCCAATCAACCATGACCGGCCGGTGGACTGCGCTAGGCTTCTAGGTATCCCTCTAATGTGCGTTCATACACCCGCAGATAACTTGGTATCGAGTTATCTTCAAAAATACTTAGAGGATAGCGAGCCGTATCTAGTCGAAGACGTTGTAAAGGGGCTACGTGATATTCCTGAGTATGAAGAGGCGACAAAAATGAACGCGGGCCCGACAATAGTATCTGGAAATGGAAAACGGAGAGCCGGAAAAGTGCTAGTGATGATGACTGGCGGCACTGGCGGACCTGAAGGGTCGGTGGAGAAACTAGCGGCTGCCGGAGTAGGAACGATGGTAGAGATGCACATAGATGAGAAACTTAAAAAAAAGGCCGATGAATTCGGATTGAATGTCGTCATAGCCGGCCATATTGCCAGCGATAATATCGGTGTAAATCTCTTTTTGGATCAATTAGAAGAGAGAGGAATCGAGGTTATAACCGGTAGTGGTCTTAAGAGATTTAAAAGATAAAAAGGATTAAAGACCGGACTTACAATTTTCCGACTGTAATCGTTACCTCTGAGCCTGATTCCGCTTGGCTATCACCGACCGGAGATTGTGAAATGACCTTTCCATCCATATCTGGGTCTGCCGGTGTAACATAGATTACCTCCACGATAAAAGTCGGATTCAACATTTCCTTTGCTTTTTCTTCCGTCTTTCCAACGACATCGGGGATCTCTTCCAAAACGATTTTAGCGGGACCGGAGCTGACCGCGATCTCCACCCCTGAGCCTTGAGCGATCTCAGAGCCTTCGCTTGGACTTTGAGCGACGACTTGGCCTTTTGGTACAAAGCTACTCGGCGAATAATTGATTAAAACATCAAAGCCGAGATCGGTTAGGGTTTGCTTGGCTACGTCAAGTGACTTTCCGACCACATTTGGCACCTTAACGCTAGGAGGAGCATTGTGTCTGTCGCATTCAGGCAGATTCGGAGAAGTTCCTTTGGCTATCATCATGTATTTAACGGCCTCTTCGGGACAAAACTCGTTTGCTAACATATCTATCCCATCTGTTGTATCCACTTTGATATAAGAAAGACCTCCCTTTGGCTTTTTAAAACTGGATGCTTTTACATCCTTTAAAGCTTTTAACATGAATTTTCGCCAGATCTCGGCAGGAAAAGTTCCACCGTAGACCACTCTTCCATGGACGTTTGTCATAGATTTTCTGCTATCTGGATGACCTACCCAAACTGCTGATGAAAGATCCGGTGTATAACCGACAAACCAAGCATCGCCATTATTTTCCGTTGTCCCTGTTTTACCGGCGGCCGGTCGTCCGATGTTTGCTCTGGTCCCCGTCCCTCCCCTGATCACTCCCTGGAGAACGTCCGTTACCAGAAACGCGGTTACAGGATTTATCGCCGGATCTGCCTTAGGAGCATTTTCAACTAAAACGTTACCCTTGGCATCGGTTACCTTCATTATGGCAATAGGTCTGGCATGTGATCCGTTATTAGCAAAAGTGCTATAGGCGGTCGCCATATCAAGAACGGTAACTTCTTCTGCTCCAAGAGCGATAGCCGGAAAGGCATTGATCTCAGTCTTTATCCCCATTTTTTTTACCAGTTCTACGACTTTATCCGGGCCAATATCTAAGATAAGCCTGGCGAAGACCGCATTAACGGAGAAGGTGGTAGCGTGCCTAAGAGTCATAGTTCCCGCTCCTTTTCCGGAGGAGTTCTTTACTTTCCACGGGGTGCTGCCCGGAACTTTAAAGGTACCGGGCGATGAATTATATGACTGATTTACTGAAACGCCATCTTCTATAGCTGATGCCAGGACAAAGGGTTTAAATGACGAGCCGGGTTGCCTTTTGCCTTGGGTGGCTAGATTAAGTTTGCTTGTCTTGTAATCCTTTCCGCCTACCATTGCTTTTATATATCCGGTCTCAGGCTCGATAGAGACAAGGGATCCCGATGGGTCGCCTGGTCTGTCAAGCGTTCCCCAGACAGCCTCTTCGGCGTATTGTTGAAGCTTGGGATCTATTGTCGTGTAGATCCTAAGACCTCCTTTATATAGGGCGTTAGCCCTGTCAGCCTCGGTTTCGCCGTATCTACTATCGGTAAGGATCTTCTGTTTAACAAAATCGACAAAATAGGGATGTCTGCTTGAGCCTACAAGATCTATCGGTTTTATTTCTATTGGTGTTTTGGTTGCCGCCTTAGCTTCAGCAGAGTTGATCTTTCCCTGCTCTAGCATATTACTTATTACTTTATTTCGTCTGGCCAAAGCTCTATTGGGATCAACATATGGATTGTTGGCGTTGGGAGTCTGTATTACGCCCGCTAGAAGAGCGGATTCTGCTAAGGTGACGTCTTTGGCATTCTTTCCAAAATAGGTCTGGGAGGCTGTCTCCACCCCATAAGCCGACTGTCCGAAATATACGGTATTTAGGTAACCCTCCAGAATCTCTTTCTTAGAATATTTTTTTTCAAGCTCGTATGCTAGCGCTGCTTCTTTGGTCTTACGGGTAAGCATTTTTTCAGGAGAAAGAAAGGTGTTTTTTACATACTGCTGGGTTATTGTGCTGCCACCCTCGGCGATTCGGCCCTGCTGGACATCTTTATAGAAAGCTCTGGCGATAGCTTTTAGGTCCACACCCTCGTGTTCATAAAACCGCTCATCTTCGATAGCGATAACGGCATCCTGCAAATAAGTGGATATTCCACTTATGGGGACATTTACCCGGTTTTGCTCGAAATACATGTTGGTTATTAAATCGCCGTTGACGTCAAAGATCTTTGACGTTTCGGCATGCTTGAATTTAGTTTCTGCTTTGTTAAGATCGGGAACATCGCGTAGAGCCAAAGCTGAGAATACAAAAATGGAAAATACAAGAGCTAGAATGAGGGTCGTTAATCCACCAACGACAAAAACCGCGATTTTTACCCGGCGGCGACTTTTTTTTGTTCTAGCCTTTCTTCTTTTCTGTAATGACAATAATATCTAACTACTTAATGTTATTTTGGCTATGCCAATTGTAATGATTTTAACAGTATTCCGCTGTCATCAGCAAGAAATTATAACATAGATGACGTCCGGTTTTATTGTAAAAGGTAATATGCTACTATTTTTTCGTCCCGACTATTTTAAGAACAGGTATATTTAATGGAAAAGATCAAGCCCCAGCTAGATATGATAAAGAGCGGAACGCTAGAGATCCTTCCTGAAGTCGATTTGGAGAAAAAATTAAAGAGTGGGCGCCCGCTGGTAGTGAAATTAGGAGTCGACCCCACTGCCCCGGATCTTCATCTTGGCCATGCCGTTCCTCTTAGAAAATTAAGAGCTTTTCAGGACTTAGGACCTCAGGTTGTATTAATAATCGGTGATTTTACAGCAAAGATTGGTGATCCC
>JAUVQW010000123.1 GCA_030597945.1 Actinomycetes bacterium | reverse complement strand
CTATCTTCCCATTACCCTGTTTTATTATCGAAGCTAACGCAAAAGTAGCCGATAGAGATGCGTTTAGTTCATGCTCAATCAGGTTTGCTTGCCTTGCCGCGACCTCATATACTTCCTCATGATTAATTGTCTTCCTGCTATTTTCGAATTGCTCCACGATATAGAGGCCAAATAGAAGTATTAACGTAAAGACCGCTAGCGAGTATGCTATCTTTTTTGTCATTGGCTACATAAGTATAAAGGAGAGCGGTAGCTTAATAAAGTAATAGCGTAGTATGCTTATTGGTGTTACGGCACCAAGAAGAAACGATCTATTTTCTTTCCAGTTCCTTTTTGATTTCTTTTTCCTTAAAAAACTCATCGGCCGTCATTTCAGCCGTCGTATGTTTTTCGTCTTCTTTAGTGATCTTTTCATTCAATTTCATAAATTTCTCTTCAAATGACGAAAATTCTTCCTGAGTAAGAGTGCCGTTTGCGATCTTTTCGGTCAGCTGAAGTGAGAGTGTTGTAAGCTCTACCAGCGACTCACTTAGATCGACGGCTGCTTCAGAGGCCTTTGTCTCCAATTCAAAGTACTCTTTTGAGTCTTTAGGAAGATCAAGTCTTTTTCCTCTCTTGAAAAGCTTAAGTGCTTCCTTTTGCTCTTTTTCAATACTTTTGGATTTCTCATTTAGCTGTTCGCCCAATTTCATCGCATCTTGATCGCCAGCAGCATCATTTGGAAGAGCTTCGATCTCTTTTCCTATATCCTCGGCTTCATTATCTAACTCATTTGCCTTTTCTATGTGGGCGTTTGCCTGATCGATCAACTCTCGTGCCTTAGATAATGAAGATTGACCGCATCCAGCAAGGACCACAGCCAATAAGATAATAAAAATAAAAAAAGCGGTACGTTTGGGAATCATATTCCTCCGTTATGTCCTTAATTACCCAGTGCCCATATCATATATCAAAAATAACGTACTCTTTAAAAAATTCTCGTTTAATCACAGTAACTTTTATCAGCGACTTGTAGGCTATTTTGATTTCTTATCCTCAAATAAACCCTTAAACTGAGAGTAGCCCTCTTGTTCAAGATCATCTTTTGGAATGAAGCGTAGGGCCGCTGAGTTCATGCAGAAACGTTCCCCTGTTGACGGAGGGCCATCATTAAAAACGTGACCAAGATGAGACTTGCCTTGCTTGCTTCTTACTTCTTTTCGCCCTATAAAACCGGACTCTTTTTTGGTAACAATATTATCCTCGATAAGAGGTCGGCTGTAACTTGGCCATCCAGTACCCGAATCATACTTGTCGGTTGAACTAAACAAAGGCTCGCCGGATACAATATCAACGTAGATACCTTCTTTTTTATTATCCCAGTACTCATTATCAAAGGCTGGCTCCGTACCGTTTTCTTGGGTTACTTCGTACTGTTTAGCCGTGAGAATCTCTCTTATCCTCTCTTTGCTTGGTTTTTCATTCATCAAAATCGCCTCTTTTTTTTTATTTCTTATTATGACCTGATTAACGCTTGCTTAATCTTTAAAGGAGCCTTTTAATATATGGGTCTCCGGCTTTCCATCCAGACCGTTTGCTTCAGTTTCTTCTGTTATGACAACTTTCTTATACGATATAAGATTTTTATCCGAACTAAATCTCGACTCATACGCATTGCCGGCATTTTCAAGCTTTCCGGTGGAAATAAACGAACCGCCGTTAGAAACGAGCCAGCTTTCATAAAATTTTTCTTTAGGTGGATCGCTTAATTGCGCCCGCACTGCAGTTGAAAATTTTTCTCCATCGTATTTTCTTGTAGCGATTCCTTCACCCACAAAAGATCCTATGGCCTCAAGTACTGCCTGATCTGTTATGGCACCCTCCTCCTTATCAACTTCGGATTTCTTTTCTCCTTCGTCATTTCTTTGGATTTTATTCTCTTCTTCTTTGGAGCTTGGACTTTCTCTTGCAAACATCAGTAAAAAATACGCTCCCAATGTGATAAAAGCGACGACCCCAACGATTATTATAATTTGAGTATTTTTTTTCATGATGATCCTTAGATATTATTTATGCCATAATCAATCCTCCTTAAAACGGATAGGACTTTTTACCAAAGACTTCTGCGTCAAGGTGTGACAACGTCTGTATCAAAAATAAATATCAATTGATTAGGTAGACTTAGAGAAATTTCTAGGAAGACTGCGGTAGACGGAGCTAAAATCTATATAAGCAAAACAATTGTTACTTAAAAAAGATACTCATTTATAAAACTCTAATTGTAATCGAACTATAACTTGCTTGCTATCCCCTTTTTAGGGGTTATTATTTTACTTTTTTAAAGAGATAATATGCTAGCTTGATGATACAGTAGGTAACCAATATATATTTAAAATTGACTATTTACGGGGATCCCGATACATCGGGGTTGTAGCGGGGGCAAGATTTGAACTTGCGACCTTCGGGTTATGAGCCCGACGAGCTACCAGACTGCTCCACCCCGCGTCAAATAATCAGTTGTTTATCTTAGCATACAGATGTACAAATACCAATAATAGAAGTTTACAAAACATTGAAAGATTGTTAACGTTCTTAGCGGCCATTTATTGATTGGAAAGCGCTTGAAAGATCTCTTAGATATGGCTCTGAATCAAGCAAGATCAGGTGGTGCGACTTATGTCGATATCCGCATATTGGAAACAGTTTCGCAAAGCTTAGGTGTAAAAAACGGCAAACTGGAAAAAATCAGTTTTAAATTTGATTCCGGCTTCGGTATTAGGGTCGTTGCTAATGGTTCTTGGGGCTTTGCCTCCAGCAATATACTTACCCCTGCCGAGATAGAGAAGATCGCCATTTCCGCAGTAGATATTGCTAAAGCAAGCGCTACTGTCCAAAACAAACAAGTGAAACTTACACCGCTTAAGTCTTCAAATTCAGTTTACAGGACTCCGGTCAAAATAGATCCTTTTAACGTATCTGATGAGGAGAAGATCGAGCTTCTATTGCGAGCCGATGAAAAGCTGCGTGAAGACGATAAAGTAGTCGTCGCTTCCTCGAGTCTTTTTTTCTTGAAGAAAAAAATGTATTTCGCCTCTTCAGAAGGGTCTTTTATATCACAGGAGATAATTGAAAGTGGTGGGGGTATTAGCGCTACCGCAACCGATGGAAGTGAGATAGAGCGTCGCTCCTACCCTAACTCGATGGGCGGACAGACGGAGTGCCGTGGATACGAGTCGATATTGGAGATGGATTTAGTAGGTAACGCTGATAGAGTACGGGAAGAGGCAGTGGCACTTCTTTCAGCCGATATATGCCCTACTAAAGAGACATCGTTAATACTCGATGGCAGCCAACTGGCCTTGCAAGTCCATGAATCTATAGGTCATCCCGTTGAACTTGACCGCATATTAGGTATGGAAGCTAGCTTTGCCGGAACAAGTTTCATATCCACCGGTGATGTGGATAATTTAAAATATGGCTCACCAATCGTAAATGTAACGGCTGACGCTACTATTCCGGGTGCGCTTGGGACTTTCGGATTCGATGATGAGGGTGTGCCAGCCCAGCGAGCGGATATAATAACTAATGGAATACTTGCCGGGTTACTTACTTCAAGGGAGACAGCTGAAGTCCTCGGCAGGAAAAGTAACGGCACGATGAGAGCAGACGGTTGGAATAGGACACCGATAATAAGAATGACAAATATTAATCTTCTTCCCGGCATATGGAGTCTTGACGACCTTATCGCCGATACCGATGACGGCATTTATATGGAAACCAATAAAAGCTGGAGCATAGATGACAAACGCCTCAATTTCCAGTTTGCGACAGAGATCGCCTGGAAGATAGAGAATGGGAAAAGAAAAAAGATGTATCGAAGCCCAAACTACACAGGGATCACCCCCAAGTTTTGGAACTCCTGTGATGCCATCTGCGATGAGAATCATTGGACCGTCTGGGGAACCCCAAATTGCGGTAAAGGTGAACCAATGCAAGTGGCGCATGTTGCCCACGGTACATCCCCTGCCAGATTTTCAAAAGTAAAAGTAGGGATAGGAAGATGAAAAGCAGAGCTGATTTAAACGTTT
>JAUVQW010000081.1 GCA_030597945.1 Actinomycetes bacterium | reverse complement strand
CTCTAAGCGATGCTGATCTGGGTGCCTCCGATTCTCCATTAGTCCAATACCTTACGGCCGAAGGGGCAGATGGTGAAGATGACATCAACGAAGTCTGGAAGATCGACCCTAACGCGCCGATGGGCAGCGGAAAAGTCGATGGTGGACGTATCTCAAGTATATTTAGAAAAGTTTTTAGAAGGCTTTCAAAAAATTATATCGATCCTCTTGTTCAAAGAATAAATGTCTTTCACGCGGCTTCTGTCAAATCCCAAAATCGCACTAATGAGCGCTTAGATTTTATCGAGCGCAGATTGAAGGAACAGCCTGACAAGCTAGCCGAGATATCTAGAATATTAAAAGACAAAGCCTTGGAAGCTAGGTTCGATAAGATGGAGAGAAAAGTAAGCGCCGTCAATTGGAGGGCCAAGAATGATACGCTTCGCTGGAGCAGCAAGAAGACCATAAAAGAGGTCCTCGATATCGATTATCTCGAGTTTGAAAATATTCACCGGGGAGAAGAAGCGGTGGTCAAAGAGCGACAATCGAGTGTTGTAAGGTTTTTTGCCGGGAAAAGTAATGTGCTGGATATCGGCTGCGGACGGGGTGAATTTTTAGAAATAATGAAGGAACGAAATATCTCGGCCAAAGGGATAGATCTTGACGAGAAGATGGTCGATCTATGTAAATCTAAAGGACTTACGGTAAAAAGAGAAAATGCACTTACTTTTTTAAAAAGCATTGAGAAAAATAGTTTGGGCGGAATATTTATGGGCCAAGTCGTTGAGCATTTGACCGCATATGAGCTGATCGAACTTACAGATCTTTGCTATGATCGGTTAAAGAAAGGTTCTTATATTGTAATCGAGACAATAAATCCTCTTTGCCTTTTTGCTATGGCAACTTTTTATCTAGATATTTCGCATCAAAAACCTATTCATCCGGATTTTCTTAGATTCCATCTGAAGTCATTGGGGCTACACTCGACCGAACTGGAGTTTATTTCGCCGGTCGGTGAAGGAAAGCGACTATCTCTCTTAAAGGAAACCGATGGAAAAGACGGTTCTTCCATTGCGGACATAAATGAAAACTTTAAAAAGCTTAACGACTTACTGTTTTCATGTAGAGATTATATCATTGCAGCGAAGAAATAGGGGCTGAAAATCGATTGAGCGATAAGATAACCATCATCATCCTTACATGGAATGGTCTTTCTATCACGAAGAATTGCCTCGATTCATTAAAGCTGACGGACTACCCATCTTATGAAGTAGTAGTCGTCGATAATGGTAGTTCGGATGGTACTGTTGAGTATCTCGAAAATCTAGATTGGATAAAAATCATTAAAAATAAGCAGAATTTGGGTTTTGTCCGCGGCAACAATATCGCCATTGAAAGGACAACCAATGATGTCGTCCTCTTAAATAATGATGTCATAATCACAGATCCTCTATGGTTGAAAAAGTTAAATGAGACGGCCAATACGGATGAGAAAGTCGGCCTTGTCGGCTGCCGCTTGGTAAATGGTAAAGGAAAACTCATGCACGCCGGAACTTACATGCCCTACCCTATTTACTGGGGCCAGCAGACAGGCGGACAAGAAAAAGATATTAATCAATATAGCGCTGTTAGAGAGGTCGACGGAGTTGTCGGGGCATGTCTCTATATCAAGAGGGCGCTTATCGACGATATTGGCATGCTTGATGAGGATTATTTTTCATATTTTGAGGATACAGACTATTGCTTAAAGACAAATGAGGCCGGTTACAGAGTTATGTATGATGGGAGGGCTCAGATCACCCACCTCGAGAATGTAAGTACCAAAATAAATGATACCGAATTTTCCGAGATGTTTAAGCAGTCGCGAACAATATTTAGGTCCAAATGGCACGAATACTATAAGAACCGGTATGAATCGAAGGTGATGTGGCACTCTTTATCGACTATAAATACGGGATATGCAGTCTCATCCAGAAGCCTGATCATGTCTTTGGAAGATAATGCTGTAGATGTCAGATATGGTTATGTTTATGGTTTGAGCGAGGAAGAATACGCTCATCCAAAAATAAAAGCGATCAGATCAAAACCCAAGGAGCTTTCAATCCCCCAAGTTATTTATGGGCAAGGGAATATTTTCTATAAAAATAGCGGTAGTTATAAGATCGGTTATTCTATGTTGGAAGTAAGCGGTATACCCCGAGAGTGGGTCGATCAGGCTAATCTTCTCGATGAAATCTGGGTACCTTCAAAATTTAATGTAGAGACTTTTAAGAGAAGCGGTGTCAAGAAGCCGATATATGTCATGCCGCTAGGGATCAATACCGAATATTTCAATCCTGATATAAAGTCATATTTTAATTCGGATAAGTATGTTTTCTTATCTGTCTTTGAGTGGGGAGAAAGAAAGGCACCCGAAATATTGCTTAACGCTTTTAATCAAGAGTTTACTAAGAAAGATGAAGTCGTGTTACTTCTTAAAATATTAAATGTGGATCCGGGCCTAGATATTGTTGCTGAGATAAAAAAATTGAATTTGACTAGTGATAATAGGGCTAAAGTGATTATTTTATTAAATCGTGATATTGCGGACTACCAGATGGGTTCGTTATATCGGGCAGCGGATTGCTTCGTTCTGCCTACTAGGGGAGAGGGCTGGGGCATGCCCACATTGGAAGCAATGTCGAGCGGACTGCCGGTAATAAGTACCGATTGGAGCGCTCAGACGGAGTTTATGGAAGACGACATATGTTATCCGCTTCAAGTAAAAAGTATGATTCCAGCTATTGCCAAATGCCCTTATTATGAAGGTTTTGAATGGGCTGATCCGGATATCGATCACTTGAAACAATTGATGAGGCACGTATACGAGAACCGAGATGAGGCGAGCCAGAAGGGAAGGCTTGCCGCGGAACGGATAGCATCAAAATGGACATGGGACCATGCCGCAAAACGTATTAAGGAAAGGCTATTGGAGGTGGGATAACCGGTGCAAAGAGTTAGATCCTCCGATAAACGGCCTGCAACACTATTGTGGGTTTTTTTATTTTTTTTATCCATTTATATATTTACAGCAGGGGGGCATTACTATTCCTCAGATGGACTAACGGTATATTTAGTCGCAAGGTCGATTGTCACTACCGGATCCGTATTTATACAAGAAATAGATGCTCTTCCCCAATTAGCTATTGAAAGCGGTATAAATAATAGCAATGTACCTGTCGTTTTGCCGGCTCAATCTATAATGATGATGCCTCTTTATTTTTTAGGAAATATTTTTACTTTCTTTAATCAATCTCAATTTTCAAATTATCTCCTTCAACTTACGACTTCTTTTCTCAACTCTTTTATTACGGCTTTTTTGATCTTGTTCTTCTATGTCTTCTTAAGAAAAATGGATTACAGTAAGAAGACCGCTATAATCTCTTCCCTTATTCTGGGGCTAACAACAATAGTCTGGCCATATTCAAAATTTGATTTTTCCGAACCGATGATGACCCTCTTTCTCTTCGGCGGTTTTTATTGGCTGTTTGCATTTGGAAAAGATAAGAAACTTTATCAGATTTTTCTCGCCGGGACCTTTATTGGCATAGCCCAATTGACAAAATTCTCGGCGCTAATCGCCGTAGGCCCTTTGCTACTCTATTATCTTCTTGTGCTTTATGCGGATTGGAAAGAAAGAAGGGATTTAAAAAAGGTCATTGCAAATCTAGCTGTTTTTGGCGGAAGTATTTTATTCTTTTTTTCCGGGATATTTATATATAACATTATCAGGTTTGGGTCATTGCTAAGTACGGGTTATTCTTTTTCTCCGCAAAGTACTGGCAGTGGGATAGCGGAGTTCACATATCCTATGATCCTTGGTATATTCGGACTTACATTTAGTAGTGGAAAAGGTTTTTTTCTTTACTCACCGACAGCCCTACTTTTTTTTCTTGGAATCCGCCCCTTTTTAAAAAAGAATATGGTTCCTTCTTTTATTATCATTCTTATGACCTTGGTAACGCTGGCGTTTTTTTCTCGATTTATCTATTGGCACGGAGACGTAGCTCTCGGCCCAAGATATCTAGTCTACCTTACTCCATTTATCATGTTGCCCGTAGCTGAAGCGGTAGAGAGGTTTTATATAAAAAGATATCTATATAAGTCTTTTTTCTCCGGCTTAGTAGTTACCGGTTTTATAGTTCAATTAATTACGATATCTGTCTTTTACAATACATATCTCAATAGACTTATCGATGAGAATCCCGGTAAAATCGGCGGTGTTAACGAGATTACAAAAAACGTTGAACTGGAGGCTGTCTGGTATGAGCCAAAGTACGCACCAATAATCGGGGAGTTACGCTCTCTTCCAGGGAGGGTGTCAAATTGGAAACGGATGATCCAGAAAAACGAGGAGACATTAGTTTCAGAAGATTATTCAAAGATATTTTTTTGGTTTTTAAAAGACGTGCCCGATTATTGGTGGGTATATTTCTCTATCTCGAAGGCTCCAAAAGTTTATCTCTTGTCACTAATGCTCCCCTTTTCAGTTTTTATGTATTCGGGTTATCGTTTGCTTGGGGATGTAAAAGAAAAGTAGCGAGATAATAAATGTCGGAGTTTTTTTACTGGTAAAAAATTGGCAAGAAAGCCATTAGCCCACTCTTCTGAACCCTTAATCGCTACTATAACCGGTGTCAAATCGGGTGACTTCATCGAATAAAGTAATAAAAGTATAATTTCATCAATATTTAACTTATCGATCACTTGTAAGCAAATGATAAGTGTCTTAAGATGAAAAATAGCTATAGTGATCATTTCATTTGTCTGATATAAATTTTCTAACTTCACGAATGACCAAAGGAACTATAAATGCCACTTTATCTTGTAATTATTGCTAGCCCACTTATACTATTGCCCTTTTTTCTTGTATTTGGTTTTTTATTTATTAGTCTATTTCGATTCGAAGAGGATCATAATTACCATTATTTATTACCAATTGCCGGTGCCGGAATATTAGTGATTATCTTGGCAGCTTTAACTCAGATCGGTTTTCAAATATTAGTATCTGCCTCTATAATTTTGGCTTTAGCAGTTTGTGGATCGATTTTTACGATTATTCGTCTTGGTGCTTATGAATTAGTGGTAATCGTTCGTAAATTATTAATGCCGCTTTTGTTGTTTATCATTTCTTATATGATTTTAATGTCGCCTTTTATAATCCAAAATCAGGTTGGCGTAAGTGGATATAATATCGGAAACGATAGTGTCGTACATACGATCTTAGCAGACGATATTAGTAATAATGGTTTAATAATTAGTAAGCCATTTATTACCTCATTTGCCAGTAATTTTAGTAATGATTTTTCTGATATCCTTGTTGACAATTCTTCTTCGCAAGTAACTTCAACCATGCTATTTCTTGGTTATCCTATTGGGTTTCATATTGTTCTTGGAATGGTCTCTGCAATAGTGGGCCAATTATCATTTTTCCTATTTAATTCGGTTGCTGCGATTTTTGTTTCACTTGGAGTTTTTGTATTCTTTTTTCTTGCTCGATATTTAAAAATTAGATCTTGGTTAATTCCGATAATGTCATTATCAATAACTTTAACTTACCTGACAGTAGGCTATTATTTACAGG
>JAUVQW010000139.1 GCA_030597945.1 Actinomycetes bacterium | reverse complement strand
TGCCACTGGTCGTATAATTATCAAAGAGCAGCTTCCAACCAACACTTTGGTGTGGAAAACGGCTGGGTCCCGGTATCTGGTTATTGTCGCTGGCAACGTGACAACCTCTACATCCTTGTCTTTCCCCAAGATGGGAAGCGACCGAGACGCTACTTACTCCATATTCCTCTAATAGGCCATCGGTTCCCGGCCCCTGAGGATGGCTTAGCGAGTTTGGCCTGTCTGAATCGGCGGTCGTCTTTACCCAGTTAGGATTGAGATTATGGCAATCGCCGCAAAAACCGCTCTTTACCGCATAAGGATTTGACGCCAGATCCCCGGCGGTAACCCCGGCTGTACCCTCGCCAAGGGGTATGCCGTCACCGGACGGGTCTACTCTTAATATCTTCGAGTTCCAATTCTCAACCCCATCGTCTCCATCGTAAGCGGCATTATAAGGACCAGTTGGGTCAGGGATGCCGTCGAAATCGATGTCGAAACCAATAGTATTTGCTCCGTGAACGCTATGACACTGCGGACAATTTAGTCTTGGCCCGATTACGGCATTTCGAGTTTTTAAAATACCGCTGCCAAATGAGCCGTTGTTAATATTAGAATCGGGAACACTTGATGCCCCCAGAGTATGTTCTCCTCTGACTATATATCCTCGCTGTTGTACGTCGTAGGGTCGCTTTAACGTGGCGCCGGCGGTAGCATCGTGACAATACATACACTCGTTAGCACGGGAGTTTCCGGCGCCCTCCTGGTTATACTCACCCTGAGTCCGATCTGCTCCCCCTTCAAAATCGTTTACACCGCTTTTTAAGAGCCGATAACTATTTGGGCCGGCCAAGTGGACCGCGTGACAAGTCTTGCAGAGATTTGATGCTGATACGTACCCTCCATGAGCGGAAGAGTGGCCGGCGTTCTCGGGAAGATCTTTGTAATAGTCGGAACCGACAGTATCTGACGATGACGCTTTAAACCAACCACCAGCGCTAGCCGGTACGCTTAAAATAAAAATCAGGAAGAAAGCTAGAAGAGCAGTAAATCCGATTTTATAGCTGCAATATCTTAAAATCTTAGAGCTGTTAATCGCAACATCCTTACATCAAAAACTACACTCACAAGTGACTAGAGTTGTGTAGCTTATTGGTCATTTTCGACCACTCGCAGCCTTTATTCATCCGCTTGTCAAAAGTGTAACCAATTTCCCCCTGTGGTGTCAAGCAAAATAAGTGGTAAACAGCTATATTTTCCACTTTTTTAGTTCTTTTTTCCATTGATTTAAAATGCACCTAGACACGTACCTTTTTTGAAGCTTAGTTTATCAATTTCTTGGAAAGTTATTTTATGGTAGTAATATACCTTTGATGGCTGACTTTTAAACTTTCTGTTAGCGAAAGTAAGGCCAGTTTTTATCTGTTATTGGTAGGTTTTTAGAAGTATTAGCTTATTTAGGGAAATTCCGTACCATAAGTACCCTATTATTCCCCCGGTCGACGATGAACAGCTTGCCATTTGCGTAGGCGATCCCGTTTGGAAATGTAAGCTCATCATCTTCGACACCGGGCTTTCCCCAACTGCTAATCTCTTTACCGTCCTTATCAAACTCGACGATCTCCGAGCTTAAGGTGTCAGCAACTAGCAGATTTCCTTTGTTGGTAAAAGCCATACCCCGCGGAAGAAAAGACCTTTTATCTTCTCCTCTGGCAAAGCGCTTCTTAAGAGCGCCGGACTCACTAAATATCAATACCTGCTGGGCGTTCGAGTCGGAAACGTAAATATCACCGTCTTTCGAGACAGCGATACCGTTTGGAAATTTTAACTCACCCTTTCCGATGACGTTGCTTAGTTCACCCTCTTTATTGAAGATATAGATGCTTCCCGTATTAGCTTCGGCCACATAGAACCGGTCGCGGTCGTCAAACGTAAGCGCTAACGGTTTTATCTTCTGCTTTCTGTCCTTTATAAGCGGAAAATTCTCAAGTGCCCGTCCCGATTCGGAGAACTCTATTATCCTGCCAGTCTCGATGTCGGCAATATAGACCTTACCCTCGCTATTTACAGCGATACTGTTGGGATATTTCAGCATTAGTTTGGGTTTGTCATGAAGAGAACCCCCGGAAAAATCATAGAGGGGAGAGCCGTCATCTAGAAAGACCAGGACTCTTGCGTTAGAAGCATCGGTTACATAAAACTTATCTTTATAGGTAGCAATTCCTAAGGGATCCTTTAACAAAGTGGAGCCGGTACCTTCAGCAATAGCTTCGACAACCGGCAACACTTCGGAGCTCTTATTAAAATATTGCAGGTAGGCGAGGGCTGACACCAGTAAGATGATCGCGGCCAAAAGAGAGATGACCAGCTTTTGGCTTCCATCAGGCCGGGTTTTGATCGTCCCGTTACTAGAATCTATCTCTTCTTCAAAAATATCTTCTGACTCAAAAAAATCGTTCAAGTATTATTCTGCCTCCGGCTGTTCATTTTACCTTTAGGCGGCCTTCCTTAGGAAAACCGTCGTCGACAATGTAATCATCGCCTTTTCCCCTGTTTTTAATGGCGCTCCACACTGAGTATATAAATGTGATGACCACCGCAAACGTTACGATAAGGATACCGCTTACAAGGACCAACTGCCTCGCGTTATCCTGCGGATCTTTTGTCATCTCAACAAAATCCAGGATAAATTCTCTTACCACTCTTAGCAGTGTAAAGGTAACTGATCTAACAATTCTGAATATGTCGTCCATTGCCGTTAATTTTATCATCTTTTACCTTTCCAGTCATTAAGGAGGTGGAGGCATGAAGGGTGAATGGACATGTGTGGGGGTCATATGTTAGCCTGCTTTTTTGATCTTTTTAAATACACTGAAAACCTACTACCTCTGCTCTTTTTTCAATGCCGCTTCCCGCCTTATAATTCAACATCGCCTCCAATCTTTTCGCTTGCTTTTGGACACCCAAATATTTCCAACTAACCTCTTTACTCTGCCCTCCATTTTTTATCAACGCTCTTAGTATGTTTTATTGATAAAATACCTATGGCGAACAATTGCTTGTCCGCCATAGGTTAGCAGCATTTCTATTAAGCGATGGTTCTTTAGAACGTCACTCCTACACCAGCGCCACTACCTGACAGAATTCCGTTGTCACGGTGACACCTTGCACAGAGTTGATCAAGTTGCGGAAGAACTCTTGTGGCGTCGTTCATCTTCTTGCCACTAGAAGTACCGAACTGATCCTGAACATCACCAGTTGCATATTCATCGAAAAGTAGTTTTGCACCTACTGTTCGATGTGGCCATGCGCTACCGGCATATCCAGGTTGGATATTACCTTGATCAGACGCGCGGTGACAACCTCGACAACCCCATCTCGGACTCG
>JAUVQW010000157.1 GCA_030597945.1 Actinomycetes bacterium | reverse complement strand
GGAGCACGTTTTGCAGCTTGAATCGAGGCCTCCAAATATTGAGGGACAGGGAGAAGTGTCCATTAGGGATCTGGTAAAAAACAGCCTTAGGATGAGGCCTGATCGCATAATTGTAGGTGAGGTACGCGGCGGCGAGGCACTAGACATGCTCCAAGCGATGAACACGGGACATGATGGATCTCTTTCCACGATCCACTCAAACAGCCCCCGTGACGCTCTGGCAAGAGTAGAGACGATGACGCTTATGGCAGGTGTGGAACTACCTGTGCGGGCGATCAGAGAGCAGGTCTCTTCGGCTGTTGACATGATCATCCACCAGGCTAGGTTAAGAGATGGAAGCCGCCGGGTAACAAATATTACGGAAGTCGTCGGTATGGAGGAGGACATCATCACGCTTCAAGACATTTTCGCTTTTGACTTTTCCAAAGGGCTCGATTCATCGGGAAAAATACAGGGTGAACTTAAAGCAACCGGCATTAGACCTAAAGTAATGGAAAAGATAGCTGAACACGGGGTTAAAACGACTCCTCAGATATTCGAGGCAGCTTGATGATAGTATTGCTGGCATTTCCAATAATTCTATTTCTTATCAGTTTTACACTAATATTCTATGTAATTTTATCTAAATACCTGCTTCCAAAGACGGTCCTCGAGAATCAATTGAATTTTTTAAGGTCCAGTTGGGAGGAGTATTACGGGCGCAGCTTTGCCCGGCCCAATATCGGCCTCTGGTCCCAGTTTATTACAGCTATCTTAACGGGTCTGGAAAAGATGGCTCACCGGACCGGTCTATATAAAGATTTGGAATCTAAACTTTCCCAAGCCGGTATAAAGACTACGGTTCCCAGGTTCATCTTATATCACGTACTATTCGTTCTAACGATCGGGATTGTCGTATTTTACGTTGCCGGAATCATCCCGCTAATTCTTACCCTCTTAATAATGGCCATACTGCCGATATTGTATGTCAGTTACCAGGCGAATAGACAAAAGACTCTACTTGGGAAACAGCTGCCGGAATTGCTTACGATCGTCGCCGGCCTCCTAAACGCGGGGCATGGCTTTTTTCAAGCGATTGACGCCGCCGTCAAAGAGCTGAGCCCGCCGATATCCTTCGAATTCAAGAAAGTGCTGACCGATGCCCGGCTTGGCATCTCGATAGAGGACGCTCTCGACAAGCTGGCAAAACGAGTCCAGAACCGTGATTATGACTGGTTCATAATCGCAATAAAGATCCAGAGACAAAGTGGTGGTAATTTATCCGAGATACTTGAGATGCTCGCTAAGACTATCAAAGATAGAGAACAGCTCGAGGGACAGATGAAGACTCTAACCGCCGAGGGACGATACTCAGCGTATATATTGATAGCCATGCCTATTGTAATCGGTCTCCTACTCTATTTCGTAAATTCTGACTATATCGGGCTGCTATTTAAAAATACTTTAGGAATAACCATGATCTCGATCGCTGCGGTAATGATGGTCATCGGGACCTTCTGGCTAAAATAGATTGTAACGATTAAGGTGTGATATGAATATTCAAACCGGTCTACTCATATTCATAACTGTTCTATATTTTTTAAGCTTTACCACTTTTATTTTCATCCTATTGTGGAGATCAGGAGTGGTAAAGAGCCAAAAAGGTGATAGCGGCTCTATTACTGAGGACGATAAAGAAAAGATGCTTGGTGAAGAGATCAGGCCTGAAAGAGAGGATGAGGCGCTTACGGAAGACTCATCCAAAGCTAAGCCGAAAAAAACAAGCAGTCTTGTGGCACTTGCACCATCAGGATACGCGGATCACTTAAGAAGATCGATGATGTATGCGGGAAGCCCCGTGAATATAAGTCTTGATAGAATTATTACTTTAAAAATAGCGATGGCCATTTTTATTCCCCTATTTCTTGCTCCGGTTTTCTTCCAGACCGCAAGCAGGCAGGCAGGATTTCTGTTACTCATCGCCGTCATTATCGTTTCCTTTTTCATTCCGGATGTCTGGATAAGCAGTAAGGCTGACAGAAGACAAAAGGAACTCGATATCTCCTTGCCGGATACTCTTGATCTTCTCACAATAAGCGTGGAGGCTGGCCTCGGTTTTGATTCAGCCATTAAAAAGGTTGTTGATAATACCACCGGTCCTCTCTCTGAAGAACTATTCAGACTGCAGCAGGAGATCCAGCTTGGTGTCTCGCGGGTCCAGGCATTTCGTAATCTGATCAGTAGGACAAAAGCTGCGGAATTAAGATATCTGGTAACAACTATAATTCAGGCTGATGCCTACGGCATAAGTATCGCAAAAGTACTTCGCCAACAAAGTAAAGAATTGAAGGTCAAAAGACACCAAAGGGCGGAAGAAGAGGCTATAAAAGCCCCGGTAAAGATACTTTTTCCACTGATCCTTTGCATATTCCCGGCCCTTATGATCGTCGTTTTAGGACCGGCCGTCATAAATATTGCAAGTACGCTTTCGGAGCTCGGATAGAAACATGATAAAAGTGAAATTTTGCTTGTTTGACTCGATTAATAACCAAAGTTATACTCAATTTGACCGTGCTAGGCGGGGAGTCAGCGGTGCCCTATAACCTGCAATCCGCTATAGCAGGGCTGAATTCCTGTTTTAGGCATCTGTTAACGTGTAAGAGTTTAAGCAAGCGGCGTTGACGGCTGGGTCCTGCGCAACAGAAAATCGTAAACCCCGTCAGATCCGGAAGGAAGCAGCGGTAAGCGACCTCTTCTGTGTGCCGCTAGGGTTGCCTAGTTTGAGCCGGCTACTTGGATATCGCTCGTCAATGTTTGTCAACGGCAGGTGCACGGTCATCTCTTTTCTTGAGTCTGGAGTGAAGAGTCAAAAAGCTAGAAGGAAAGGTCTTTAGGAGTTTGGAGGGATCAGTCTTTTTCTTACAGACAGACTTTATCGGGAAACTTCTTAAGTACCGATATTTAGGTTTTGTTAATTTCGAAATAAAAGATAGAGTAGAGTAAAATATCAAGTAGACTAGATTAACAAAGTGAGCCAAATATGACATATATATCCTTATACAGGAAGTG
>JAUVQW010000088.1 GCA_030597945.1 Actinomycetes bacterium | reverse complement strand
TTGTGGAAACTGAGAGCACGGTGAATAGAAGAGAAGAGAAAGAGAATGAAGTAAAACGGCAGCGCCGATTCTTTTTGATGTTCATCGCTGCTGCCTTTATTATCGCCCTCCTCTACTTTACCGGCGCATTTAGAGCTATGGGTATCGGCACCGGAGGTTCGTCGACTACAAGTACTACTCAAGAAGTAGACGATAACGCCTATGCCGACAGCGACTTTTCCTTTGAATTCATTAAGCCGTGGCAAAAGATGGACGCTACCGCCCTAGAAGATATCGGAAGCGGTTTCGAGATCGGGGTAAATAGAAGCGATCCCGACGGCCTTATGGGGATCAAGTCGCAGGCGATCTCAGATGCCGACTCCGACCTGAAAAAGATCGGTGATACTCTAGATAAAGTGATGGCCGAGAAGTTAACCGAGTTTAACTCCAGCGGTTATGAGATCGTAAAAATAAACGATCACGAGGTCCTAAAATATTCATACGATTTTCTCTCCTCTGAAGGTGCCAGAGTAGCGCAGCAGCAGTATATTTTTGTTAAAGATGATTACGCTTACTATGTTGTTTTTCATACCGCAAACGATCAATTCACCGAACTCGAGCCCGAGTTTGACAAGATCATCTCGACATTTAAATTGATGAAATAAAACGCTCTATTAAATATCCGCATTTTTATTGACACCGACCGCTCCGTTTAAGTAAAATACGTCTAATCTATAAGAAACAGGCGTTGATGGGGACAGTAAGCCATACAAAGTCTAGAAGAGAGTCGGCTATCAGCTGGAAGGTCGGCGGCGCAGTATGGAAGAATCTCACCCCGGAGTCGAGAAGTTGAAGCGGTTAGAAACCGTAGTAAGCTTTTCCGGAGGCAACCGTTATCAGCAGTTTAAGCGGCCCTGTTGGGGCAACTTGGGTGGTACCGCGATGGGTTTACCTCTCGTCCCTTGGATGAGGGGTTTTTCTGTACTTAGGAGAAAATTTGAGAAGCGATAAGATTAAAAAGGGAATAGCTAAGGCGCCTCACAGGGCGCTACTTAGGGCGCTTGGTCTGACCGTTGATGAGATCGAAAGACCACTGATCGCTATCGTCAATTCTGAAAACGAGGTAGTTCCCGGCCATATACATCTGGGAAAGATAGCCGAAGCTGCGAAAGCCGGTGTCAGGCTAGGCGGCGGTACTCCGATGGAATTTTGCACAATCGGGATATGTGACGGTATCGCTATGAACCACGAGGGCATGATGTACTCGCTTGCCAGCCGCGAAGTCATCGCAGACAGTGTCGAACTCGAGCTTAACGCCCATCAATTCGATGGGGCGGTAATGATACCAAACTGCGATAAAGTAGTTCCCGGGATGCTGATGGCGGCCTGCAGGGTCGATATTCCTACGATATTCGTAAGTGGTGGTCCGATGTTGGCCGGAAGGACGACATCTGGAAGTAGCGATCTGATATCCTTGTTTGAAGGGGTCGGTTCGGTAAAAGCAAATAAGATGACGGAAGCCGAGCTTTTAGAGCTTGAAGAATCGGCTTGCCCCGGTTGCGGCTCTTGTTCGGGGATGTTTACTGCTAATACCATGAACTGCCTAACAGAAGCGATTGGCCTCGGACTGCCGGGAAACGGAACGATCCCCGCGGTAAACGCCGCCAGAATAAGGCTGGCAAAAGAGGCGGGTAAAAGAGTGATGGATCTGGTTAGAGAGGATATTACACCCTCTGACATCATAACCGCGGGATCTCTTAAGAACGCTCTTACCGTCGATATGGCGCTTGGCGGTTCTACAAATACTATTCTTCATCTGCCGGCCATCGTATCCGAGTTGGATATCGATTTTAGTTTGGAGATGGTAAACGAGGTAAGTTCGGCTACTCCAAATCTTTGCAAGATCAGTCCGGCGGGCAGCGACCATCTGGAAGATCTGGATATTGCCGGCGGGATATCGGCAGTTTTAAAGGAACTTTCTAAGAAAGGTTTAATAAACGAAGACGAGCAGACCGTATATGGCAGAGTAAAGGATGTTATTGCTGCCGGAAAAAATATGAATACTAAAGTGATAAGAGATATCAGCGATCCCCACTCCAATACCGGAGGGCTAGCTGTCCTATGGGGAAATATAGCTAGCGAGGGTGCGGTAGTTAAAGAAGCGGCTGTTGTCAAAGAGATGCTTACCCACAAAGGTCCGGCAAGGGTCTTCGATAGCGAGGAAGAGGCATTTGAGGCTATCATGGGTGATAAAATAAGCGCCGGTGATGTGATAGTAGTCCGTTATGAGGGGCCTAGAGGCGGTCCGGGGATGAGAGAGATGCTTACCCCGACTTCTGCCGTTAGCGGCATGGGCCTTGGGGCGCAGGTCGCCCTAATAACCGATGGGCGTTTTTCCGGGGGGACGCGGGGGGCAGCTATAGGACATGTTTCGCCTGAGGCCGCGGCCGGAGGCGTGATTGCACTAATAGAAGAAGGCGATATAATTGAGATTGATATACCAGGTAGAAAGTTAAATTTAAGCGTAAGCGATGAAGAGATAGACAAAAGACGAAGCGTCTGGGAGGCGCCGAAGCTAAAGATAACCAAAGGTTATATGTCGAGATACGCAAAAAGCGTATCTTCGGCTTCCAAGGGCGCGATAATAAGATGAGCCAGATTATGGGTGGGTGTTTAAGATGAAAAAGATGACGGGTGCAGAGGCGTTACTAAAAAGCCTTGAGGAAGAAGGGGTAGATATCGTCTTCGGTATTCCCGGAGGGGTTCTTCTTCCTATATATGAAGCCATCTACAAACAAGACAAGATAAAGCATATATTGATGCGCCACGAGCAGTGCGCCGCTCACGCGGCGGACGGTTATGCCAGGGCGACTGGTAAAGCCGGAGTCTGTATCGCCACCTCCGGGCCGGGAGCGACTAATCTGGTAACCGGCATTGCAAACGCCTATATGGACTCTGTCCCGATAATAGCTATAACCGGACAGGTGGTAACACCTGTTCTTGGAACCGATGCTTTTCAAGAAGCCGATATTACCGGAATTACACTTCCGATAGTAAAACACAGCTATCTGGTCAAAGATGTCAATGATCTTCCAAAAGCGATAAAGGAAGCTTTTCATATCGCCTTGACCGGCAGGCCCGGTCCTGTACTTATAGATATCCCTAAGGATATTACAACCGCGATGATAGATTTTAAATATCCGGAAAAGCTTGAGCTTCCCGGCTATAAGCCGACATATAAAGGCCACCCCAAGCAGGTCAAGCAAGCGGCAAAGGCAATAATGGAATCCAAGAAACCGGTTATTTACGCCGGCGGAGGAATAATCGCCTCGGACGCGTCTAAGGAACTGGTCCAGCTGGCCGAGATGGCAAAGATACCGGTAACGACAACACTGATGGGAATCGGCATGATCCCTTCCGATAATAAATTAGCTCTTGGTATGCTCGGGATGCACGGCACCCAGTATGCCAATAAAGCAATAATCAATAACGACCTGATCATCGCCCTTGGTGTCAGGTTCGATGATCGCGTTACCGGAAAATTAAGCCAATTTGCTCAAGGGATAAAAATCATCCATGTTGACATCGATCCGGCTGAGATAAGTAAAAACATCGAGGCGATGATACCTGTGGTCGGTAACGCTAAAGATGTACTCACGGCTCTGGCTAAAGAGATATCTAAATTTAGAGAGAAGGGCGAAAAAGAGGAGTCCAAAAAGGCATGGCTGGATCAGATCGCGAAATGGAAAAAAGAATTTCCGCTTAGCTATGAAACGTCTGGAAACGGTGTTAATCCCCAGTTCGTTGTCGAAGAGATATCAAGGCTTACCGGAAAAAAAGATACGATCATAACCACCGGCGTCGGTCAGAATCAGATGTGGGCGGCCCAGTATTACAATGCAAAAAAACCGAGGAGCTTCATATCTTCGGGAGGGCTGGGAACGATGGGCTTTGGCCTTCCTTCGGCGATCGGAGCCCAATTTGGCAGGCCCGATAGTACGGTCTGGGTAATCGATGGTGATGGCAGTTTTCAAATGGTCTCTCAGGAGTTGGCGACGGCAACTATTAACGATTTACCGATAAATATCGCGATCTTAAATAACGGATACTTAGGGATGGTAAGGCAGTGGCAACAACTTTTTTTCGGAAAAAATTATTCACAGACGTGTCTAAGAGCTGATGAGACATGCCCTGTCGGCTGCAGCCAGCCGATTGATGAGTGCCCTAAATACGTTCCTGATTTTGTAAAATTAGCTGAGGCCTACTGCGCAAAAGGGATTCGCGTCAGCAAAAAAGATGAAGTGGAGCCAGCGATAAAAGAGGCGATGAAGACAAAGGGGCCGACGCTGATCGATTTCTGCGTCGCCAGAGAAGAAAACGTTTTTCCAATGGTACCCGCAGGCGCCTCGCTCCATGAGATGATAGCCAGTGAAGAGGATTTGGGATAATGAAGCATACGCTTTCTGTTCTAGTTGAGAACAAACCGGGTGTCTTAGTCAGGATCGCCGGTCTCTTTAGCAGGCGGGGATTTAATATCGACAGTCTCGCCGTCGGTCCTACTGAGGACCCTAACCTTTCGAGGATGACGATCGTGGTGGGCGCAGCCGAACATTCCTTGGAGCAGATCACTAAACAATTAAATAAACTGATAAACGTAGTCAAGATAAGCGATCTTGATCCCGTAAAATCTGTGAACAGAGAGTTGGCTCTTATCAAAGTCAACGCAACTTCTAAGACAAGGACAGAGATCATCGAGATCGCCGGTATTTTCCGTAGCGGAATAGTGGATGTAAGTAAAAACAGTCTTACCGTTGAGGTGACCGGTACAATCGATAAGCTGGAAGCGATCGAAGAGATGCTCCGGCCTTATGGTATAGTCGAGTTCGTTAGAACCGGCAGGATCGCTTTATCCCGAGGGCAAAAAGAGTAAAAAATCTATCAACCTATTGAATCGAACGGACCTATTTAAGGGAGGCCAAGTTGGCACCAGTCTACTATGAGAAAGATTCGGATAAAAAAATATTGAAGGGAAAGAAGATAGCCGTAATAGGTTACGGCAGCCAGGGGCATGCCCACGCCCTTAACCTAAAGGAAAGCGGTCACGACGTTATCGTCGGCTTAAGAAAGGGAAGCTCCTCGTGGAAGATCGCCGAAGAAGACGGCCTTCAAGTTGAAACGACAGCTAAAGCGGCCGCTGCTGCCGATCTCGTGATGATCCTTGTCCCCGATCAGGATCAGCGGGAAGTATATTATAAAGAG
>JAUVQW010000089.1 GCA_030597945.1 Actinomycetes bacterium | reverse complement strand
CTTCGATGTTCTGGGTTCCACAAGAAATCAGCTCAAGTTTATTCCCAAACTATCCAAGTGGCATAATACCTATTGATTGGTCAAATCCTCAATTGTTTCCAGGTAGAGCGCTCAATATACATCATCTCGGAGATGGTTGGAACTTTGAAGTAGTCTTTCCGGAGTCTCCTGAGTTATCGCTTGGACAGCCCAACGCTACGCTCGATATTAACGGCTCAAATTTCTTTTCATATGCTACGGGCAAACTTAGCGATCCCGATGAGGGCCCAGGATTTGATCATTTAGAAATTTACGACCACGTGAGAATTGATCGTCAAAATTTTCGCAGATCGTATGATATTTTCGGGGGCTCCGGTGATGATGTGATAATCGGTGATCTGAATGGTCAAGATGATCTCGAATTCGGCGATGATGTAATCAGAGGTGGCTCGGGCGATGACGACATAATACGAGGTGGTAAAGAGGATGACACTATCAATGATAGAGGTGAGGGTAAAGATAAATTGATGGGCGGTGTTGTGATTCAAAACCCTAGAGCTGGGGGCGAAGTCAATATGTCCGCTGATAATGATGAAAGCGAAGTTGAAATCAGTGGTTATGACGATTTTAGTATTATAAATTATGTACTAGCAGATACGTACAGTGCAATAATCCATTACGATTCGGATCTAATAGATTCTTTTTTAGTGAATCCCAGTGATTTCACGCAGAAATATACTACTGTAATAGAACCGGGCATAATTTATGTGGACGAAGAAGATGATACTTTATGGTATATCGATGAAGATGGATACATAAATTACGGAGATGGTGAACGAGAAATATTCGAAGGCCCGATACCCGCTATTACTATGCAGCCAATTCTATCTTTTGAATACAGCAATAACCCGTTAACTATTACGGAAAAGCTTCCCGACTTATGGAAGATTTACGGTAATCCTGACATTGCCGGTAGCGAGTTTCTTTTAGACTTTAACGCTTTTACAGATAGTGAAATCAATAGCATCGAAACCACTTTGAATGATACGGACATAAAGGAGATTCCAAATTATGAAGGCGATCTTTGGGGCGTATTTATGTCTCAAGATATTTTAGGTGAGGCAAAAGCGGCTACTTGGAAATATAATACCTACAGATATTTCTTAAGCGATCAAGAAGTGAACTGGGGGGCCGTAGGTGAAAAACCGCTTATAAATCCAACTCCGATAATCAATTGGCCGACATCTGTATTAAATTTACCGCCACTCGACCCAGCGCCCGGTACAGACTCTCCTCTTAACATAACGATAGAAGGTAAATCGTTATCAACTGATGGCGGGCCAATCTATTTTTTCTCTAGTTTTGGGACAACGCTAGATCAGGAAAATTATTATCCCACCTCTCCAGAAGTGTTTCAACTAAATGGAGAAAACATCGTAATAGATTTTAATGGCATTACAGATGATAAAAAAATTGAAATTGAGAATTATTTCGATAGCATAGGCGCAAAAAGCGCTGAAAATTTAGAAGGTAATATCTCAATGTTTATAGCGCCGTCTTTTACCTTCGATCAGCCATCGGAGAAAAATTGACTCGTCTTTTTCTTGCTGCTTTTTATCTCTGCGGGGGTATCTTTTATGGGAGCAATATTCATGTTTCGATTGAATTCAGCAGCCCATAACGAATAAAGATACTTTAACTGATTTACAACAACTCTTTAAATATTCGCTATCCAGTATCTATCTTTGATTCTAACTGCAAGAAGCATAAGAAGGTAGTAGATAAATAGAGTAATTATCGCCGCCACATACCAATTCACTGAACTGATAAGTTCATAAGATTTCATCGGGTCAAATAAACCGCGGGGTTGTATAAACTCCTTGAAAACTACAGGAAGAGCCGTTAAAAACATCGTGAAGATCGTGATCACCCTCATAAACATCGCAAATCCGAAACGAAAGATCCCAAGATATAGGATAGCGGCAACGATGAGACCAAGTATGCCAATACTCATCATATATATCCGGCTAAGATCGAAAAGTATCTCGGGCGCCTTAAATAGAGAGAATAATGCAAGCGTATATATGGTCAATACTACATCTACTATTAACACAAGAGCGAATTTTGCTCCCACAATATCAAAGGAAGATATAGGGAGCGGATACAAAAAACCGTAACCCTTGTTCTTCTCCTCGTTTGCTTCATTAGTAAAGACGGCCCCGACAATCATCACAAAGATGAATCCACCCATCACTACTACAAAACTGGCATCCAGCTCCTTTTTCAATACCAGCCAGACAATGCTCATAATTATTAGCAGTGGAAGCTGGTAGATCAATATGTATCTCATATCTTTCTTTATGATACCAAGCAAAATAACACTCCTATGTGTATGACTCCGGCGAGCTGGCCGATTTCACCTTGACGGCAATTACCATAAGTCCCGTGTAAATAATAAGACCCATCAGGCCGACGATAAACCAGTTAAAATCTTTTACCATATCCAGAATATAAGAGACATTGCTTCCCATCATCGGCCAAAGCATTTCACGTATGACAGCCGGTACAGCGACGACCAACACCAAAATCAAAAGTGTCGCCCCTCTCATAGTCTTGGTAAAACCAAATCTAAAGCTACCAATGTATATAAGCGCTGCTGCGATAAGAGCTGTCGTACCTACAAGTATTAAAAAAGCTTCTCCGACGGACTTAAAAAGTACCGTGCCCGGTGATGTTGAAATAAGAACAAGGGAGAGTGTTACAAGAATAAGATCGATGATCAAAGTCAACACAAATTTGCCCAGCACGATCGCCGCTGATGAAAGAGGAAGGGTGCTAAGAAATATATAACCCTTCGATCTTTCCTCGTTGGACTCGGAGATCATTACCGAACTGATGACGATCAAGAAAGTAAAACTGCCCATAAGAGCCATAAAAGTCGCGTCTATACTTTGCCTCTTGATAAAAAGATAAGTGATGATAAGTGTCATCAACGGCAGTTGATAGAGAACGGCATACTTTATATCTTTTTTTATGATCCCTAGCATCTATTCAGCCTTGACATAAGAGATAAGGATGTCGTCTAGATCCACATTTTCTACCTTGATATCCCCGCTCGCAAGTCCTTTCCCGATCTTATTTTCGATGAGTGAAATATCTCTGGTAATGCCGGTACTGGCAAAAGCGCTTTCACTTAAGTTAAACAGCTCGCTTTTAACGTCAGCACCTATTGCATCCTCTTTGAAATGTATCTTCTTCCAAGAAGATAGCAGCTCGTCTTTGTCTCTAAATATTCGGATTTTGCCGTCGACCATAAAAGCGACAAAATCAGCTATTCTTGCGATATCGTCGGTTATATGTGAAGAGATAATGACCGACTTCTTCTCGATTTTTACAATATCGATCAATAGGTCGAGAAGCTCCCTCCTAACGACAGGATCAAGCCCCGCGGTCGGCTCGTCGAGGATGATAAGTTCCGGATCGTGAGCTAAAGCCAGGGCTAAAGAGAGCTTTACCTTCATCCCTTTTGAAAGTTCTTTTGTCTTCTTGGTAGGGCTAAGATTAAAATCCGATAGTAATTTTTTATAATAATTTTCGTTCCAATCGGTATAATACTGAGAGACAAACTTGCCAGTCCAGGCAACGGTTTTGTCGCTATAAAAATACTGCTCTTCACCAACGTAGCCGATTCGGTTTTTAATATCTTTTTCACTTTTCTTGTAGTCAAGACCGAAAACACTGACGTCTCCCGAATCAGCCTTGACCATGTTCATAATGATCTTTATCGTCGTAGATTTACCAGAACCATTTGGTCCGATAATTCCAGTTATATACCCTTTTGGAAGAGTGAGATCGATACTGCCAAGTTCAAACTCTTTATAATTCTTCTTTATATCTCTTAAAGTCAGCACCGAATCCAATGTAAGTTTTTTAGTCGCGGATAATGCCGATGATGTCTTTTGCTGTAATGTCATATTTTTTTGCCTCCCCCAGTATCATACCTACCTCCTTGCCGATTTCGGCAAGCTTTTCTTCTCTCATTCTCCCTTTATCTGTATCGGCAATAAATGAACCGACGCCAGCTCTCTCGATTATGTAACTCTTTTCAATTCTTTATGGTTAATAAAATATCTGAGCTACGCAATGTTAACATGCTCTTTATAGTTTTTAGAGCTTGCTTAATTGTTATGGCCAATTAGCTGCACTTTTGCTTGACATTTGAAGCGCTAGATAGTTAAATAGAATCTTGCGGTTGGTGTTAGATTTTTGGCGAAAATAAATTTTTTCAGATATTCTTTAAGGTCTTGTTTCCTCGGAACGATCTTAAATCTTTTCGAAAATCTTCTTTAACCAACCGTTGGTAAAAAAACCTATGGCGGTTTTTTCGGATTAAAGGAGTCTGCAATGAGAAACAATTTTCTAATCGTTATCTTGAGCTTGGTCTTTGTTCTATTTATAACTGCAACAATCGCATTCGCTCTTCCCAAGCAACTTACAAACGATAATCGCCCCGATGTTAACCCCTCAATAAGTTCTGGTAATGTGGCTTGGAATGGACCAGATTCCGGCGGCTGGGAACAAATATACTACTATGACGGTTCATCCACAAAAACGCTTACGTCCGGAAATTCTGATAACTATGGACCTCAAGCAGATGGCAATAATGTCGTCTGGTATGGTGATACTCCAGGAGGCTACGAGATATTCTTATATAACGGTTCAACTGTGACGACGCTTACCAATAACAATAACTCGGATTATAATCCCTATATCAGCGGAAACAATGTTGTCTGGTACGGCTTGTACGGAAGTTATTATCGCGTCTTTTATTATAATGGATCAACGATAACCACTCTTACTACAGGAAATAATCATAACTATCAACCCAGGGTAGATGGAAACAACGCGGTCTGGTACGGTAATGTTGATGGGGATTATGATATCTATCACTATGATGGAACGACCGTAACCGTTATTACCAATAACAACATTAATGACGAAGCTCCTGAGATTGACGGTAACAATGTTGTCTGGCAAGCATATGTTGGTGGCAACTATGATATATTTCATTATAATGGTTCGGTCGTTACGACTATCACGAATAGCACTTTTAATGACTACCAACCCCGGATCAGTGGAAATAACATAGTCTGGTATCGGGAAACTCCCGGGCAGCGCCATGTCATGTTTTACAACGGCTCCAATGTCGCTACCCTTACCAGCGGCCCAGCAACGAATCCGGAAGGTT
>JAUVQW010000020.1 GCA_030597945.1 Actinomycetes bacterium | reverse complement strand
CCAATGATTCCTAGAAAAAGAAATATAAAACTTCCAAAAACTCCCCATGTTCCCAACGTAAGAAGTATAATTACCGCCGTCAGAAGGTGGATGGTGCAAGCGATGAGCGCCGTGATCCAAGCCCAATAACTGAGTTCTTTTAATCCGGAATTAATGATCTCAAAACCAATTCCAAGAACTATCAACATGACTCCAAAAATAGCGATTATCATAAAAGCGGCAATAGACTCATTTAAAAACCGGTATGCGCCGCTAATAAGAACGGCAAATCCTAGAAGAAAATGAGACGCGGATATGACATGCAGGTATATTGTGGTTAACTTTAATTGCTTTGGCAGGGCCGGATTTTCTGCCATCTCTTAGACCTTCCTGAAGCCCTTTTGAAATACACTTTTCAAGATAAAGACTGAGTCTACCTTTGTCAACAGAGTTAATCATGAGGACATATGCAGAATTCATTCGACATCCTTAGATAATCCTCTACAATATTAGTCGAGGTTAGATTCGATGTTTGTTATATTTGGCACTAGAATAAAATCAAAGATCATTGCGGCCAAGAGAGATAGCTGCCTGGGTTGTAATAAACCTACGGAGCACGAGCTGGAAGAAACCTCTAAATGGCTCACACTTTTTTTACTCCCTGTCGTCTCCTACAAAAGTGAATTTATAGTACGTTGTAAAGCCTGCGGGCTGGATAATAATGTAAGCGAGACCAGATCAAGATCATTTCAGCGAAACGCAAAGCTTCTGGAAAAATAATCTTTTGTTCCTCTTCTCATATTTCTTCTTGAAACGGCGGTTTTGATAAGCCAATTGTTCAATAAAAAGAATTTTTAATATAAGATAAACAGATGCGAAAAAGACTTACCGTATATGAGGGCGACATAACGGAACTGCCGATAGATGTTATTGTCAATGCCGCAAACTCGACTCTTTTGGGTGGGGCCGGCGTTGACGGCGCCATCCATGAAGCAGCCGGACCAAAACTCCGCGAAGAATGCGAACAGATCGGTGGTTGCCCGACCGGAGAGGCACGCCTGACAAAAGGATACGCCCTCCCGGCCCGCTGGGTGATCCATACCGTGGGTCCGATCTGGCAAGGCGGCTCCTTTAACGAGGCTTCTCTTTTAGAGGACTGTTACAGAAACAGTTTAAATATTGCCGAAGAACACCATTTTAATAAAATCGCCTTTCCTTCTATCAGTACCGGCTCTTACGGTTATCCGGTTGAAATGGCAGCGGTTATTGCCGTTAATGTCTGTAAGTTTTTTATTGATAGCTCGGAGATCATCGAAGAGATCATATTTGCTTGTTTTGATCGATTAACAGCCAGTATATATGAGGAATTGATCGATAAGATCGAGAAATAGGAGCTTTTTTAAAAAATCGAATACAAGTTTGAAGAAATCTTCTCTAGCTAGCCGCCTCAACAATGTCGAGCTGGCCTTTTAAAATCTTATCCTCGACCTTCTCCCAAGATAAGGTAACTTTAGCGTCTTTATATTCTTTAAAGTAAGATTCCAAATAAGGCTCGACTTCCATCTTCCAGATCTCCTCAACGTAATCGCTAAGATCGCTTCTTAGAAAATAGGAGATACCTAAAGAAAAATCCCTGTCATCGATCTTCTTGTTTACCTCAGTTAGTACGGTAATCAGGCCATCTGCGTTAAATCCATTCTTCAAATGGTACCGACGAAGGACGTCGTAATCCGGCTCTAGCCTGACAAAAGCAAACCTTCTTCTTAAAGCCAAGTCAATTTTAGAGCTTTTATCCGCGGTATTCATCGTGCCGATTATTATCACATTGCTTGGAACCTGAAAAACCCCACCGCCTGCAAGCGGCATAGCTTTCCCCCGATTCTCCAATAAATAAGTGGCTTCGCCAAAGACTTTAGCCATATCCGCCCGGTTTACCTCGTCGATGATCATCACACATCTTCCAGACCGGCTTTTGGCGCTCTTGCAAAAGTTTAAAAATCTTCCCGGTTGCATAACATATTCGATGTTCCCATCGGAAGTACTATTGGGCCTTAACCCCTGCATGAAATCTTCGTAGCTGTAGGCCGGATGAAATTGGACTACGTCCATAAATCCATCATTTCCGCCTACCAGATGTTTAGCGAGCTTTTCTGCTAAATATGTTTTACCGGCACCCGGAGGTCCGGCGATGATCGCCTGGCCCTTTCTCTTAATCCCACTTACCCATTCCGCTAATTTTCCCTCGGCAAAGCCTGTTTCTTCGCAGCATTCCTGGAGAGAAAATGAAGAAGAAAACGTTTTTTCATCCGCCGGCGGATTTAGATAGGTATCGATTGCCTCCACCGCGTCACTGGCCACAGCCAGAAGTACTAGAGGAAAAAGTTTCTCAAACACTTTTGTCGCCTGGTCGATGATCCACTCAGATTCTTTCTCTTTTATAATATCTGCCGGAATGACGGCCGCAACCTGTAAACCTGCCTCCTGGGGTTTAAATACCCAATCCTGCCAGGTGACACTATCCTTCGTCATCGAGCTTTTAGTTTCATCGTTTCGGCCAAACTGAAAGGGGTAGTCCGATAGTGACTCCTCGAGACGGTTTATTAGCCTCTCTCGATATTGTTCCATATTTAACAAAAACACACGATTGTGATCGCTTCCGAACTCTCCTACATAGAAACCGAATTCGAGGCCGTTTTTATTTAGCATCATAAAAAGCTGGGCATCTTCCGTACTCTTACCAACCTTAGGATATAGAGCTCCCCAACATGTCGGCCCCATTCCCGTTCCACCCTTAGGAGTCTTAGAAAATAATTTTTCCCTGGTCTCAAGAACCTCTTCGATCTGCTTTGGCATCCTTTTTGCCACTTTCATAAAAAGCGCTTGAAAAGGCTCTTCCGCGATACGGCGATTAACTTGAACATCCGGGCGAGCCCCTCTTGATGAGAGAAGCTCGAATGTCTCATCGGTAAACGGGCTCCCAACTGGCCCCGCCATTTTTAAGACTTCTTCGTATTTTTTCTGATCTAACCTTATGAACGGCTTTATCCAGTCGTCTTCATCTACAGATCTTAGAGTCAGATCATCCCATTCTACAAAAATGCGATGGCCATAGGAATCTTCGGGAACAAACTGATATTTTCCAGTAGCTGTACCGACACCGAGTACTTCCGTAGTCCCCCGACAAACGATCAGCCGATCACCTTTTTTTACATGGGTAAAATTCCAAAATTGATTTAAAGCGAGTTTATCAAGGGTAGCATCGGACTTAGTAAGCTCATCTCTCTTCTTCTCAAAATCTGCCGGCTCAAGCTTTAAAATATCACCAAATTCATTATGACCGATCGCTACATATTTGCCTTTGCTACAATCTTCCCAATTGTCAGCGTTGTTGCCGGGTGAGACTTTCCAGTAATGTATCTCTTGATGAAGCGGAATAACTTTAAAGCCCATCTTATGGAGATAGTCTATCGCCTCAGTTTCACCATAATAGCTGTTTAGTGGCGCTTTTGTGGCTAGAGAGATAGTAAGGCTAAGAGGATAGCGGCGGGCACTAAAGTCGATACCGTAATTGTGTTCTTCGCTTTCTTCCCAATGGATCCACTCTTTAGTAGAGCGTAGCTCTTGATCGAACTTTCTAAGTGCTCCCATTAGATCTTCATTTGATGATGCTGGTATCATACTGCCTCTTTTACTTCTACTTTACTTTGGACCACGCAACATATCCGTAATCTATATATTCGTCATATATCAGCTTAAATATTAATGATTTATTGATTTTATTTTAATTTTTATATGTCAATTAAACCTGCAAAACAACTAAGCAATAATTTTATCGACAAAAAAACACATCTTTTAAAGTTTTTTAGTCCTAATTAACAATGTTTTAATTCTTATTTAACTTTTCTAGTCGAGATTTCCAAATGAAGCTGCATAAATGGGGGTTTCCTCGTCTTTGTCAATGCCAATCAGGTTGGCTACCTCCTGATCGTAGAAGGCACCGATGGGACAGGCAGATAGATCAAGTGAATAAGCGATGAGGAGGGCGTTTTGGCATTGATGGCCGGCCTCTAAATAGATATAGCGAAAAGCACGTTTTTGATAGCGGCTTTCGATAGGCCCAATAACCGCCGACCAAATAAGAACCACGGCGGCTCTGGCAATAAATCCCTGGTTAGACATGGCAATTGCCGTGTCCTCCGACATATCTTTTAAAGCCAGAAGCTCTAGGACGTGCTGTGCAGGCCGGTAGTTATATAAACCGGGTTCAATATCGATAACATTATTTACAATCAAATTCAGCTCTAAAGGAAAAGTTGCTCCAGCAGAGGGAGAAGTTCTAAGATCGGCCTTGCCTATTCTTTCATTGACGCCGCAAGCAGCCCAACAGATGGTAGCAAGCTCTTGGATAGGCATACGCTTTGGACTATAAGAACGCTGTGATCTGCGATGTTTAAGCGCCGTGTAAAGCGAAGCACCAAGGCCGGATGAGGATGGAAGCTCTATCTCTCCCATCTTTCGCCTTACCGTACGTTCAATTGCCGTTTTACTGACGTGGTAAGCCGTTTCTTCCTGCCACTTGGGTCCGGTTCCTGTCATTATCTATACTGCCTTTACTCGTTAACTGATATATACTCTTTTTTTTCCCGGTCATACCCCAAAAACACGTAACGGTTACTTATATTCTTACCCATTTCTTGCTTATTTATTTCGAAAAAGGTGTGAGTAAAAGGATAGTAAGGATATTCTATTTACTAGAAGTTAAAGATGCGGTTAATCTTCTTTAATATCGTCCAAAAAAGGCAATCTTTTGCGCAGGCTTGAAACCGACCCCTCGTCGATATTTCCTATCAAGAGCTCCTCTTTAGTGCCGGCGTCCAAGACAATCTCTCCACCGGGTTCGATTATCGCGGATTTCCCATTATAAGCGAGATCGTTTCCATCTGTACCGACTCGGTTGACCCCGACGACAAAAGCTTGATTTTCTATCGCCCTGGCCCTTAGAAGTGCCGTCCAATGTTCTATCCTTGAAGCCGGCCAGTTAGCTATTACAAAAATAACCTGAACATCCTTGGCAACTGATCGAAAAACTTCGGGAAAACGAAGATCGTAGCAGATAAATACCGATGCACTAATATCATCCACATCAAATACAATTGTGCTTTCGCCGAATTTATAGTGCTCGTCCTCCCCGGCGAAAGAAAAGGGGTGAAGTTTTATAAATTCACCTTTGATCTCACCGTCCCTATTAAAAAAAAGCGCTGAGTTCGCTCCTTTTTTCAAGGTATCATCGAATATGGATAGGCCGATTAGAATGTTAATTTGAAATTTTACGCAATGATTGGCTAAATTTTTTACAGAGTCCCCATTTATAGTCTCACCGATCTTATCAACATCCATGGAGAACCCGGAAGTCGCCATCTCTGGAAATATTATGAGATCACAGCCGTGACTGCTTGCATCACTAATAAAACCATTGATCTTTTTTAGATTGGCTACCGGATCTTCCCAGACAATATCCATTTGTGCCAGCGCTATCTTCACTTATGCCTTTCACCTTTTTTACCGCTTTTTGCACCAGTTTTTTGCGGCGCCTACACTACCATGCCTTACTATAATTTCAATCAAGCGCATCGGCAAGGTATTGGGGATAAAAGAATAGAAATAGGAGCCTTATTAGAGCTTTAGTGATGTCATGCACGGTGGTTTTTAGCAAGCCCTAGTTTGGTGGTGTGATCTTACCTAAGATGCCTTTAGTCTGTCTACCTTCTCAGTGATCAATTTAAAATTTTCTTCAGGCACGCCTTGGTCGTAGACAGCACTGCCGACATAGGCGATATCGGCTCCGGCAAGACATATCTCCTCTATGTTTTCGGCCGATACGGCCCCATCAACGGAGGTCCTTACAAGCGGATTATTTTTTCGGATCGTTCTTAAGCTATCAAGTACATTTGGTATAAATATGCCAGGATGTTTTGGATCGACGGCAAGAAACATGTGCTCATTTACGCGGCCGACGTATTTTTCTGATTCCACTACATCAGTCTCCGGATCAATCGCCACCCCGACCTCGAGTCCTTTTTGACGAACTTTCTCGATAATCTCATCGGCATAATCGGTAGTCTCAAGATGAAAAATGATCTTTTTAAAGCCCGCAAGAATCAGGTCATCTACCATATGCTCCGGCTCGAAAGCTAGAATATGAGCGACCTTATCCATGTAAATATTTAGATTTTGAAAGACGCTCGGACCGATGCTTTTATAATTCGGGACATATACCCCGTCAAAGAAATCGATCTGGACTTCTTTTGTTAGTGATCTCGCCTTCTCGAGCTTCTCTTTTAGATCGTGCATGTTGTCCGAGATGATCGAGGGTATCACTGACATATTCATAGACTCACCTCACCTACTCTTAACTTTTTACCCCAATTGTTATTATAAGTAACCACTCGGTATATTCTATCGCTCTTACGCTCTCACGCCTTACGTCTTCTGGCTCCCACTAATACTGCTCTTTGCTTTATAACCCCCTTTTTTTCTGTATCCTGGTGGGGTCTGGACTAGATGAAGGTGATCAAAAATAGAGTTACTATCCGATCTACCAAAAGAACTGGCGATCTTTCTTATAGCTATGATACCCATCGGGGAATTGCGAGCAGCCATTCCGATAGCAATAAATAATTACGGGATGACTGTTTCCGGTGCCTACCTCTGGGCAGTTCTCGGAAATATAGTGCCCGTCCTTTTTATCATATTTTTTCTTGATAGAACTTCAAGCTATCTCTCTCGAAAGACCCAATTTTTCAACCGTTTTTTTGAGTGGCTTTTTGAGAGGACGAGAAGAAAACATAGTAAGCGGTTTGAGACATACCAAGAGCTTGCATTACTTTTTTTTGTTGCCATACCACTTCCGGTAACGGGTGCATGGAGCGGATCTGTTGCCGCTTTTGTCTTTGGCATCCCACCGAAAAAGGCAATCCCCTTCATCGTTCTCGGTGTGCTGGTGTCTGGCGTGATTGTTTCACTGATCACCCAAGGCATTATCTCCATGATCTAGCAGTATAGTTTGTTTTTAAAAGCGGGGATTATTTTAATTTTTAATGGAGAGCTTTACCAGCTCGTCGATAAGCTCCGGAAATTCTAATCCATCTGCTTTAGCGGCATCGGGAAAGAGACTTACCGAAGTCATACCGGGAATTGTATTTATCTCTAGTATATATGGAATTCCGTCTTCTTTGCTTACGATAAAATCAATCCTAGAAAAATCCCTGCAACCAAGCCCTCTATGAGCCGCGATCGCGTATTTTAACGACTTCTCCGCTTCTTCGTCAGAAACCCGAGCCGGAATGATATGATGGCTTTTCCCCTCGTATTTTGCTTCAAAATCATAGAAATCATTGTCTGAGACGATCTCAACGATAGGAAGCGTCCTTGGATCTTCGTTTCCAATCACTCCTACGGTTATTTCAGTACCGATGATGCACTCCTCGACAATCAGCTCATCACCGTGTTTGAAGCCAATCTCGATCGCTTCTTTTACTTTCTCTTTCTCTTTGACTATCGTAACCCCGATAGCCGAACCCTCATTAACCGGCTTTATCACAAGCGGTAATCCAATAGAATCGATCAACCTGTCGGACATCTGATCGAGCGAAAATTTTTCTAACTCCTTATTATGGATCACCATATAAAAAGGAGAGGGGATTCCGATCGCGGCAAAAAACAACTTGGATCTGAACTTATCCATACCAAGCGCACTGGCCAGCACCCCGGAGCCGACGTAGGGAATCTCCAGAGTATCTAAAAGCCCCTGAATAGTCCCGTCTTCACCGGGTGATCCATGAAGAGCTATAAATACAAGATCTCCACTTGCACTTTTTAGATCCTCGACGATTTCCGGGCTCATATCGATCGTTTCAGCCGTGTAGCCTTTGCTCTTTAAGGCATCATATATCTGAGTGCCAGTCTTAATAGATATGTCCCTTTCCGCGGATGATCCGCCCATTAGGACAATGACTTTAGGCAATTCCTCCATAATTTCCTCACTAAAACCTGTTTATTTTTGACATAGGTAATCTTAAAACCAAATTAAAAAAAAGTCTATTTTTGGGATTTATTTTGGAGGGCGCTTGTAGGCCCTACAAGTAACACATTTGTGATGGCTTTTAAGGGGTTTCCAGGGTTTCTACACCTTTTAAATCATACTCATCGAGTTCGCTCTTTATAGCGTCTAATTTTTTTCGAATACTTCTATCTTGACGTCCCATAACACCTTCAATCTTTAACGATGCTTGTTCAATGTTGTGTCTTGCGTTTTCTATTAGCTCGTGAGAAGAGACTCTTATATCAGCTGCTCTCGTTGCCAGGCCATCTCTTGTCTTCTTCCCGGACTGTGGCGCTAGAAATATACCACCGATCGCTCCCATTGCCAGACCGATTAAAAGCCCGAGACCGAAGTCCGTTGAATTAAATTTTTTATCCATTACTTCCTCCTTGCTATAACAATGCTGCGACCTGCTAATAATAACATAGTACCCTCACCAATAAAATCTATGAACTCATTTCACACTTGAATCCTTGGCGATTTTTTCCATCGCCATAATAGTATCGTCAATTTCCTTCTCTGTATTAAAAAAACCGACGCTAAATCTTAGGGTACCAGTTTCCTCAGTACCCATCACCTTATGGGCATCCGGGGCACAATGAAGTCCGCCTCGAGCTGATATATCAAATGCTTTGTCAAGAGTATGAGCTAGCATGTGACAGGTCATTCCCGCTAAATTGACAGCGACCAGAGGAACTCTATCCTCCTTGGGCTTTGGCCCGTAGACAGTGATATCAGGAATTGCCATCAATCCGTCTATCAACCTGTCTATCAATGCCTTCTCTCTCTTTCTTACCGCTTCTAATCCCTCATTCATTATTACTTCTATACCCGCTCCCAGGCCAGCTATCCCCGAAGTATTGGGCGTGCCGGCTTCGTATCTCTCGGGTCTGTTCCTTGGTTGGGGATCTCTAGACTGGCTTCCCGTGCCTCCCTGAATCAATTCTTCGAGCTCAATATTCGGGCTGATATACAGCCCTCCCGTACCTTGTGGTCCAAGAAGTGACTTATGACCAGCAAAAACCAGTAGATCGATTTCTGTCTTCTCTACATCTCTGTGATGATGTCCGGCAGTCTGGGCGGCGTCGACTAGTATCGGAATCTGTTTCTCTTTAGCGATAGTTGAGATCTCATCGATAGGCAGAATCCCGCCGATAATATTGGAGGCATGATTTACGGCGATCAATGCCGTGTTTTCTTTGATTGAAGAACGAAGCATTTCAATGTCAAGACGTCCATCATTAAAGCAATCGACCTTAGTCACCTCGATATTTAAATGCTCTTTCAACCACGTAAGCGGTCTTAGTACCGAGTTATGCTCCACCATCGTAGTTATTACGTGATCGCCCTCTTTAACTACTCCCTTAATGGCCATGTTAAGAGCCAGAGTGGCATTTGCGGTAAAGATAATGTTCTTAGAATCGCTTACGTTGAAAAGTTTTGCCAGACGCTCTCTTGTGGAATATAGGACCCGAGCTGAATTCATTGCCATACTATAAGTGCCACGTCCGGGGTTAGCGCCGCAACGATTAATGCAATCGTTTATGGCCTCTATAACTTCTTGGGGTTTTGGATAAGATGTAGCCGCGTTATCAAGATAAATCATTTAAAAAGTCAGTCGCTTGGTCTATCAATCACCAGAGCAAGTATTCTTTCCAATTCGTCCTCGCCTTTAAATTCTATCTCAACTTTTCCCTTATTCTTTCCCAATTTAACTTTGACTTTGGCTCCAAGAAATTTTCGAAGTTTCCTTGCCGCCGATTTAAACGATTCTGGGGTCGCTATCTTATTTCCGCCGGCCGCTCCAGCGACTTGTAACAATCTCGCCATGCTCTCGGTCTGTCTTACTGATAGACCTTCCTCTATAATGCGATGCGCCAGTTTCATCTGCGCTTCCTGATCATCAAGTGAGAGAAGAGCTCTAGCATGACCCGATGAAAGCTGATTAGTAAGGATCATTTCTTTTAAACCGTCTTGGAGTTGTAACAATCTTAAAGTATTCGTTACCGCCGTTCTGCTTTTTCCGATCTGATCGGCTAAATCAGCCTGAGTCATTTTAAAATCATTGATGAGCTGCTGATATGCCTCGGCCTCCTCGATCGCGTTTAGGTCTTCGCGCTGCAAATTCTCAATCAAGGCGATCTCTAAAGAATGGAGATCGTCAGATTCGCGTACTACAACGGGCACTCTTTTTAAACCGGCTTCTTTAGCCGCCCTCCAGCGTCTCTCCCCGGCTACTATCTCATAACCTATTCCTTTAGACCTGACGATGATTGGCTGTACCACCCCATGCTTACCGATGGATAAGACCAGATCCTCAAGGGCCTCTTGATCGAAATACTTTCTTGGTTGCTTCGCGTTCGGCTCTATTTGATTTATCTCGATCTCATCCAATTGGACCCCGTTTTCAGGGGTAAAAGAAGGTATAAGGGAGCCAAGCCCCTTTCCAAGTCCACGTTTAACCACGTTCTATCACTTCCTTTGCCAGATCTTGATAGGCGTGTGCGCCTTTTGATTTTTCATCATACATAATTATCGGTAATCCAAAACCGGGCGCTTCGCTTAAGCGGACGGTGCGAGGGATCATTGTCGAATAGATCGTGTCCTTAAAATGATCACGAACTTCTTTCGAGACCTGTTGAGAGAGTTTTGTCCGTGAATCATACATAGTCATCAAAACTCCTGCCAAGTTCAATCTCTTATTAAGATGAGTCCTTACCAGTTTTATGCTTTCAAGTAATTTACTTAAGCCCTCTAGGGCGTAAAACTCGCATTGGATAGGGATGATTACCTCTTCGGCCGCGGTAAGCGCGTTAATGGTTAGTAGTCCGAGTGATGGAGGACAATCTATTAAGATATAATCGTAGGCGTCCTTTACCGGCTCCATCAGCCGTTTTAATTTAGACTCCCTGGAGATTGCAGAAACTAATTCAACCTCGGCACCCGCTAAATTTATAGTAGCCGCTATTACATGAAGGTTTTCTAGTGTTGATCCTTCGATCAGCTTCGTTAGGGGTATATCATCAATTAGCGCGTTATAGATACATGACTCTCTGTTTCTTTTAGTCAGCCCCAGACCGCTAGTAGAGTTTCCTTGCGGATCGAGGTCAACAAGTAAAACCTTTTCCCCCTCTATGGCCAGGCATGCTCCTAAATTAACAGCCGTTGTACTCTTTCCAACGCCGCCCTTTTGATTTACGATCGCGACGATCTTTCCCTTGCCCTGATATTTCAGATTTACACCTGAAAAAACAACTTCGCTCGAGAGCGCCGGTTCTTTTTTTACCCTGCCCACGCCTGTTTTTAGTTGATCAATGGTCATTAAAACTTCCTATTTTATCGGTCGCTTGCCTGGCATACCTTGTCTCCTGGGATATTTTGCCGGTGTAGGACTTAACTTTCTTATTACAACCAAACTTCTATCTTTACCGGGTTCAATATCAAGAGACAGAACCTCTTCCAACTCTGCACCAAACTCAACTAGTGCTGGTCTTGCCTCTTCGATCTCAAGGTCCTTCTTTCTCCCTTTATAAGCGATAAACCGACCGCCAATAGTAAGCAGCGGTATTGCATATTCTAACAAAACATTTAATGAAGCGACAGCTCTTGCTAGAACAATGTCGAATATTTCTCGATTTTTTTGATTCTGGCCAAACTCCTCTACTCGCTGATTACTCACTATTACTCCAGATAATCCGAGTTTAGTGATAACCAATTCTAAGAAATGGGCTCTCTTTTGCCTGCTCTCGACTATCACTAGCGCTGTTTTAGGAAAAACTATCTTAAGAGGTATTCCCGGAAACCCAGCTCCACTTCCGATATCTAAGACCTTTTTAGCGTCTTTATAATGCGGGTAGGTCGATACAGACAAAGAATCGATGTAGTGTGATATTATCGACTGATGATCTGCGCTGGCCACCAGATTATACTTATCATTCTCAATGTTTATCAATTCCTCGAAGTCGTCAAAACTTTTGATCTCGTCGGCGCTAAGCTCAACGCCTATGTTCCTGGCCCTGCTGATCAGCTCCTTATGCCTTGACATCATCTTGGTCCTGCCTGCCTAGATGAAAAAGAAGAACGGATATGTCTGCCGGAGACACTCCGGCAATCCTTGATGCTTGCCCAAGGGACCTCGGTTTTATCCGCTCCAGTTTCTCTCTTGCTTCAGTTGAGAGAGCTTCAATGCTCAGATATTTAAAATCGGCGGGCAAAAGTCGCTTTTCCAATTTTTTCATGGCCCCTATCTGGTCGTTCTGCCT
>JAUVQW010000067.1 GCA_030597945.1 Actinomycetes bacterium | reverse complement strand
TGATGAAGAAGATCGGGATATTGAAAAAGGATGGCAATCCGAGTGAGGATCTTGAAAAAAAAGCTGGTGAGATCAAGGAAGCGACTTCAAAGATTGGCGAAGAGATAACCGAGCTTGAGGGGCACTTACGGCCGCTAGAGGCTGAGATCGAATCCCTTCTTCTCACCATACCAAATATTCCAGATATTGATACTCCTATCGGACCTGATGAGACATATAATCAAGAGATCCGTAAGTGGGGAGATATTCCAAAATTTGAATTTGATCCAAAACCACACTGGGAACTGGGTGAGGACCTCGGCATCCTCGATTTTGAGCGGGCGGTAAAGATCGCTAAGTCCAGATTCTCTCTATATATGGGAGCCGGCGCCAGGCTGGAAAGGGCTCTTATCAATCTGATGCTGGATGTGCATACTAGGGAGAATGGCTACACTGAAGTATTTCCTCCGATTCTTGCAAATGCGGAATCTCTCCGAGGCACGGGCCAACTTCCGAAACTGGAAGAAGACATGTTTAAGTGTGAGGAAGACGGTCTTTATCTGATACCGACAGCAGAGGTTTCGGTTACTAACATTTATAGGGATGAAATACTAGATGGAGATGATCTTCCCATAAAATACGCCGCTTATACCCCTTGTTTTAGAAGGGAAGCAGGAGCGCATGGCAGGGAGACGAGAGGACTCATTAGGCAGCATCAATTTAACAAGGTCGAGTTGGTAAAATTTGTGAGGCCAAAGGAGTCGGCCGCTGAACATGAGTCTTTGACGGAAAATGCGGAAGATATATTAAAATTGCTTGGCTTGGCCTATCGGGTAGTGATCCTTGCTACCGGTGATCTAAGTTTTGCAGCTACCAAGTGTTATGATCTTGAGGTCTGGATGCCTTCTGCCAACGGATATAAGGAGATATCGTCTTGCAGTAATTTTTCCGACTTTCAGGCACGAAGAGCGAATATCCGCTTTCGCCCGAAGAAGGGTGATAAACCGGAATTTCTACATACGATAAACGGCTCTGGGCTGGCGATTGGAAGGACAGTAGCGGCGATTATGGAAAACTATCAACAGAGAGATGGAAGCATAAAGGTACCGGACGCATTGGTGGATTATATGGGTTATGACATCATAAAGGGCGACTGAGAATAAGTATGGTTTTTTGTTAAGTTCTCCCTTATTTGCCGTCTGCATCTTGTTAATTACCAGTTATCAGCTTATTATTTATAGCGGTGCTTTCTAGTAAATAGTCAAACGGCTTAAAAAAAGCGCTAATTATTAAAAAGGGAGAATATTTATGAAAAAAAAGTTCAATTTGATCGCTTTGGCCTTGATCGTCTTAGTGCTTCTCGGATCGGCTGCATTGCCGGCATTGGCGGAACATGACGGTTCGCACGAGGATGTTTCAACTTACGATCAGTTAAAGGTCTCATACTGGCCCGAGCATGATAGCCAATCTGTCTTACTTATTTTTAGAGGGCTGTTTCCAAGCGACGTAAAGCTACCGGCGACGGTAAAGATCTACATTCCCAAAGGAGCTCGAGTTTCTTCGACCGCGGCTGTAGGCTCTAATGGCCAATATCAATATAACGAGGCATGGAACTCCCATGTTGTCACGCCGGGCGAAGAAGACTACGATGTTCTGACTTTTACAACTACCAATCCCGAATTCCAGGCGGAGATTTATTACAATACGATCGGGACAGAGAAAGTGCGAGATCTCGACTTAAAATTTAAGACCGCGGCTAACATAAATAATCTCTCTGTTGAGATCGAAAAGCCGGTCGGGGCAACCGAGTTTAAGGCGGAGCCGGTCTCATCTGATGTTCAAACTGTCGATAAATATGAATACCACAACTATTCATTTTCGAATATTCCGGCAGAAAGAGAATTTAGCTATAAGGCCACTTATAGTAAAGATAATAATACTCCATCAGAAAACTCGCAGCCCGGTCAGGTCAACACAACCGGGGGAACGACAGCCGCGGCTGGTGATAGCAGCAGGACCAACACGATAATCGCCATAGTTTTTATTCTAGGCGTTATTGCGACGGCTATTATGGTCGGCGTATGGAGAGTAAGGACAGCATCGTCTGGGCCATCAGGTAAACAGTATAAATCAAGTCAGTACGCGTCAAAACCGAAGGCCAAGGCTAAGTCTAAGCCTAAACCGAAACCCAAAGCTCAAAAGTTCTGTAGTGATTGCGGTGAAAGTCTTGAACCCGGAGCTAAGTTTTGTGGTAGCTGTGGTGAGAAGACGTAAATAGTAATTAAGATTAAGACCCGCTACTACTTTGTGGTAGCGGGTCTTTTTTCGTTTAAAACAAGCTTGGTTGGAGATAAAAATCATAATCAACCAAGGCGATTATGTCAGTATCAAATATGGTCCAGTTTCTATATTTCACGACTTTTCTATTTGGGCTTGCCCTCTTCCTCATCGGACTCATCCTCTGGATCCTTCTAAGGAGAACGAGAACCGGTGGAATCCTTCTTGTCATTAGTATTATCGTCACCATCGGCTCCATTATTGGTCTGATAGTGATCGGCAACGCTGTTTATCTTGGGGGTTCCCAGACGTGCATATTCTGCCATGAGATGAGACCTGAGTATAAAAAGTGGAAAGCGTCGGAACATGGGAACATAGAGTGTCTTGCCTGCCACATGCCTGTCGGGGGAGTGGTAACTTTCATAGTTGAAGACATAAAGACTTTAGGTGAAGTCTATGCACATTTTACGGGCGATTATCCCAAGACAATCAATAAGAATAGCGAACTTTCTAAAGAGATGAAAAGCAATGTTTGTGAGCGTTGCCATAAGATGGATGTCGATGCGGATAATAGAGCCAAAACAAAGATAAAGATCGATCATGAGGACCATCTGGAATTAGGTATTATGACCTGCACCGACTGTCACAACCGGATTACCCATTTGGGAGCGAGAGATTTTCCCTACTTTAACGGGATGAAGATGATGGAAGGATGTATGAGATGTCATATGCCTGGTAACGAGAGGGAGATCGATGGTAAAACAGCCCCCTCCGAATGTAGCGTCTGCCACCGGGACAAAGATCTTGCTGAAAAAACTTTTGGTACGACTGATGTCGATGCCTCTGACTTTTTTGAATGTCGCGCTTGTCACGGTCTATCCGACCCCAAACTCGTAGCCGACTATGACGCAACCGAGATGGCGCAAGAAGACGTCGATTGCATTGATTGCCACGGAGAACATGATGATGATTTTATCCCAAGACCTACCGCTAAAGTTTGCCTTAAATGCCATAAAGACGCGGCCGATGAGGTCATTGACGGTGATATGGGATTCGATGATTTCGATCAACCATTTAAAAAGGCTAAAGACGTAGAATGCGACTTATGCCATAAGCCGCATTCTTTTGAAGATAAAAGACCCAAAAGTTAGATTAGAGCAATTTATTCTTCCACTGCTCCGGTATCTTCATCCAGAGTCGCTTTTACCTTTTCAACCTTTCCATCTCTATCGACGACTATCTCTACGTCTTCCCCAGGTTTATTTTTTGCCTCGGCTCTCGCTAGATCTTCAGGATTTTTTATCTTTTCTCCGTCGAATTCAGTGATTATATCGCCTTCGATCAGGCCCGCTTTTTCAGCGGGGCTATCAGCTCCGATCATGTCAATCATCGCTCCCTCGGGAAGGTCCGATAGGCCGGTTTCTTCCTCGGGATCGATAGCATAAACACCTAGAAAACCGCGCTTAATATCTCCCTTTTTAAGTTTGGGGATTAATTTTTTGATCCTGTTTACTGGAACTGAAAGGCCGATTTCCGTATCGGGTATTGCCGCCGTATTCATACCGATTACTTTTCCATCCCCGTTGATCAATGGGCCACCACTACTCCCAGGGTTTATGCCAGCATGGGTCTGTATGAAATCTACAAGAGGTAAGTCTGGAAACTCTCTTTTTTTTGCGCTGATGATCCCTATGGAGACGTTGTTCTCAAGGCCCAAAGGATTACCCATGGCGATCACCCATTCTCCGGTATCAATATCTTTTGAATCGCCTAATGATAGAGCTTTTAAATCCTCTTTGGGTTTTATTTTAATCAAAGCTACATCGTTGGCAGGATCACGACCGACAATCTTCGCATCATATTTTTTCTTATCAGATGTTTTTACGGTAATGTCTTTCGCGTTACTTATGACATGGTTGTTCGTAAGTATTAGTCCTTTCTTGGAGACAATGAAACCTGAACCCTCGCTACTTCTAAACTTTGGCGGAATAGGCGGATGGCCGTCGGGAAGCTCACTGGAATCTTCTTTATTTTCGACTTCGATAGAAACGACTCCTTGTTCCTGTTTCTTTACGATCTTTGTAAAATCTACCGGTGGTGAAGAAATTTTATCGTCTTCTTGCGCTTCGGCCTCAGGAGCTTTTTTTTCGTTTGTCCCGCTTGAGACAAGGTTGACTCCGGATAATACTACTGTGACAAGAAGCAGGGCAATCAGTATCTGAATTCTCATTTTGGACAGCAATTTTTATCTCCTTTCTTCCTAATGTCCTAATCCTTATTCCCTTTAGGATTTACGAAAAACTTGGCTAATTGCTAAAAATCTCTTGACACATATATGCAAAGCAATTATAAATAGAACATACGTTCGATTTTTGAGAGGAGGTTATCATGGATAAGGTAGCTTATGAGTTTGAAAAAGGAGATACTGAGCTGGTCAGGGCAAGGATATCAGAATTCAAAGGTCAGACTCGAGCCGATCTTAGGATCTTCTTTAAAGGAGAAAAAGGCGATTGGCTCCCGACAAAACGAGGCATTAGTTTTCCTCTTGACCAAGTCGAAGAGATGAAAACAGCAATAAACGAGATCGGAAAGATCGCCCAAAAGTAATATTAGTTGAAGGAGCAGAAGTAAGATGGATTATACAAATTACGTAATCATAGCCTTAATGGTAGTAATTATCGCTCTTATGATCCGTGATATTTCACTTAATACCAAACGTGTTGTCAGGAAATGATAAAATCCTCCTATGGAACCAGATAGTGAAAAGGACATATTTGGTAGGCTGGAAAAAGAATATCCCGGTGCCAGCACTGCGCTTGAATTTAGGGACCCGCAGCAGATGCTAGTAGCGACTATTCTTTCTGCCCAGTGCACAGACAAACGAGTAAACATGATCACCAAGAATTTATTTAAAAAATATAAGACTAGTCGTGACTTTGCTGATGCTGATCCAGATGAATTGGAGCAGGAGATAAGATCAGCTGGATTCTATCGAAATAAGACCAAAAGTATTATAGGTTCGGCTCAAATGATTGAAAAAGAATTTGATGGGAAAGTGCCAAAAACGATGGATGACATTTTACTCCTTCCCGGAGTCCAGAGAAAAACGGCCAATGTCGTCCTCTCTGAAGCATATGGCGTAACTGCCGGCATCGCCGTCGATACTCACGTTAAGAGGCTTTCAAATAGACTCGGATTGAGCACAGAAATTGATCCGGTCAAGATCGAACGGGATCTAATGGAGGTCTTTCCAAAAGACAGGTGGTACGCTATTTGTAATCTGCTTATCTCTCACGGCAGAAATATTTGCAAGGCAAGAGTGCCTCTGTGCGGCGAGTGTATTTTAAACGATATCTGTCCATCCGCGTTTACTTTTTAGAACTAATAAAAATAATATAATTAATTTTTAACCGCTTCGACGGAGGTTACAGTTCTTCGAAGATAAAGGGCAGCCGATCCGCCGATCACAAGTGCAAGCGCCACAAAGTGGTGGATGGTAAAAATACCGCCGACGATTATCTCGTTGGTGCGGATAAACTCAATAAAGAACCTCTCCGTACCCGCCAAGACGAGAAATATCAAAAATAGATTACCAACTTTGACCTTATTTCGTATCGCTAGGATGAAGATAAATATTCCCAGGTGAAGGGTTGCTTCATATATCTGGGTAGGATGTACCAGCTGGGTTGTCGGTGGTGCCCCGTTAGGAAATGACATCGCCCATGGTAGAGTTGTAGCGATACCGTAATCATCGCCGTTTAAGAGGCAGCCGATCCGTCCGAAAACATGGCCGATGGCAACGGCCGGCGCTATTCCATCAGCAACGAGTGGTATCGATAAATTTTTTCGTTTTGCCACTACATATGTTAGTAGTGTTGCTCCTATAAGTCCACCAAACCAGGCAAGGCCGCCGCGAAGGACTAGATCTATAAATGGCGCATCTCCTATATGGCCAAGAACATATGCAGTTCTTGCTCCGAGCACTCCACCGATTATCGCTGCTATCCCCAGATCATAGGCGATACCTGGATCCATCTTTCGCCTTTTAAGGTCCCTGGAAAAGAGAGTAATGCCCACGATAAAAGCGATAGCGAGCATGAAGCCGTAAGAGGGGATGGAAATCGGACCTAATTTAATTAGTACCGGATACAATTATTGCTACACCTC
>JAUVQW010000035.1 GCA_030597945.1 Actinomycetes bacterium | reverse complement strand
CTATGATCGACATCGAGACCAAAACGAGCCATCAAAGCGGATTCGACATCTCTTAATATCTGTTTTGGGCCTTTGTTTGGGAGGGCTAAGATATGAAGCTCTTCGACCGTATTAGATCCGTTAAATACGATCCTAGCCGCTTCAATGTCCGCGATCAGACAAAGCTCTTTTTCGATAGTATCGCTATCTAATTCTACTTGGCTCACAAATCAGACCTCTTTGGTCTTGCCAACGACTAGACTTAACTTAGTTAACTTACAAGGGCTTGTCAATAAAAAAAAATTTTTATAAAAAAAATCCCCACCTTTTGTAAGGTGAGGATCATTTAATAATCGTGACATTTAATGCTCTAGCCAGATATTATTAAGCCATAATCATCATCTTTTCTTCTGTATACGACATTTACCTCTTCAGTGTCTGAGTTGGTAAAAACAAAAAACTCGTGACCCAACAGATCGAGTTGCATGGTCGCTTCTTCCGGTGTCATGGGTTTCATTACGACTTGCTTTACCTTTACTATCCTATTCTTTTCGATCTGATCCGGTGTCCCACTCTCTTCTTTTACCGGTGATCTCCTTTGTGATGATTTGTACATTTTCTCCTTGTACTTTTTAAGCTGCCTTTCAAGTTTAGAACCAACGAGGTCTATTGAAGCAAAGATATCGGATGAAGACTCTTTTGCTCGCAAAACATGTCCTTTGGTAAATAGCGTTACTTCTGCGGTTTGGCTATCCGATATACTTGGGTTCTTTTCGGCTATCAACTCTATCTCCGCTTCGATGATATGATCGAAGAACTTCGTAAGTTTATTCATCCTCTCTTTAGAGTGACTTTTTATTTTATCCGTTAGCTCTAAATTCTGTCCTCGAATCTTTATCTCCATGGTCCCTCCTCATAGCTTCTTTCCTAAATGAAAATATAGATTGTCAAAGCATTACCGAATTCCATTTTAAGTCAATTAGCTGTGATTACTACTACACATATTCACTACTCGCTAAATTATCATACCCAAAATCTAATTGCAAAACTCTAGATGTATTTACCCAATTTTCACAGTTATTAAGCGATTGACAAAGTTATGAGGGGATTAAAGTTTTAAAGGGCAATCAAGTAGAGCCAATGTTCTTTCAAAAATTCTAAAGCGACATTGTTACTGTTTACACGGTATTTACCAGAACTTACTAATGCCCTAAGAAGTTCGATCTCGTGCTTACTTTTAAGATCTATCATCTCTGTTTCTATCAGGTTCGCGACTCTTGCTTCCTTCATATTTAACTCCGTTGATTAAGCTCTATGTACGATTTATCGGTGCTCTGAAAGATAAAATATACTATCTCTTGGTACAGTGTTGGAGCGATTTTTTTAAATAATCGTTTTGGCCGCCACGGCGACATATACTTTTCTGGCCCCTTCGGCTTTTAATATCTTTGCACATTCACTGATCGTACGTCCGGTGGTATAAACGTCGTCCACTAGTAATATGCTCTTACCCAAAACAGAGTAACGATCTGTGCTTGAAAAAGCACCATCAACGTTTTTTCTTCGCTCCAAGAGATCCAACTTATTTTGTTCTTTTGTATTTCGATCTCTTTTAAGGAGTCTTGCAGTTTGAGTACCGCTTTGCCTGCCGATCTCTTTAGCAATCAACTCAGCTTGATCATAACCTCTTTTCGATCTTTTTTCTATTAAAAAGTGGTACAAAGGTCACCAGATCAAGATCGATGTACCAATTTCTATCAATGATCTGCTCGGCGATTATCGGAGCTAACCTGGTCTCGCGATCATACTTAAACGAGTGAATGACATCTTTCCCGACGCCTTCGAACACAAAGAGCGCTCTTGCCTTGTCAAAATATAACTTTTTACCACGGCAATCACGGCATTCCTCAACTTCATATTCTGTCGGTCTTCCGCAGTATCGACATGACGTCTCATCCACCATCTCTATTTTCGAAAGACATTCCTTACAAATCGGTGCGGTGGACGCACCCTTGCAGCCGGCACAAAGTCTCGGGTAGACCAACTCTAAAAAAGCCTCGAAAAACTTACTTATTTTTAACAATACATCTTCCTTAAAACACCATCTTGGAGATCTCCTGCCAAAACGGAATCGTGATCAGACTTATTAATGTAGTCAAAAAGATAGCCGTAGAGATAAACTCTTCTTTTAATTTATATTGTATGGCCAGGATCAATGTTAGCATCGCAATCGGCATGGAAGCCTCAAGTACCAGTATCCGAAATCCTGTTGGATCAGATATAAACATCCTTCCTAAAAAGATCGCGATCGCCGGGGCTGCGATCATTTTTATTATTATTACACCGATAAGGGGCCTGATATACTTTGTTTTTATACTGACCTTTAAAGACAAGCCGATAGAAAACATAATAAGCGGGATAGTCGGTGCCGCTAGAAACGAGATCATTACTCTTATAAGTTCGGGAAAACGGATATTTTGAAAAAGAAGACCGATCACTATCGCGATCAGCGGCGGAAAACTGATTATCTCCTTTAGCTTGCTTCTTTTGATCTCGCTTTCACCGTAAGTCTCCGAGATATATAATCCGATCGTAAATATAAATAGAACCGTTCCGAAAATATCATAAAAGACCGCCTTTACAACATTTTCCGATCCAAATAATTGTTGGGTAAGAGGAAATCCGAGATAACCTGTATTACCGACAGTGGCCGCAAGAAGAAATACTCCGAAGATTCCTTTTTCAAAATTTATCGCCTTACCGACCAGATAGGCAATGAATAAGGAAAGCAAAGTTACAATAAAAGCCAGTAAGGCTAGATTAAAGATGCTAATTGAGAGATCAGCCCCTTTTACCGCCCGAAATATGAAAGCAGGCAAAAAGAAGTAGACGATCATCTTGTTTAGGATACTGGCGTCTTCAGATCTTAAAATATCGACTGCCTTGGAAAGGTAGCCGATGACGATCAAGATCAAGACCGTAAAAATAGGTGCGAACAATCGGATAGTGTCGTTACTGATAAGTTCCTGAAGGCCGGCGTCCATTATGCCAAAGTTGTTTTTTCTCGACAGACGTCTCTGATCGATTCATTATAGGGTTCTCTTAAGATTCCCTTTTCGGTTACTATCGCAGAGACTAAGTGATTAGGCGTAACATCAAATGCCGGATTAGCAATACTTGTATCGTCTCTTGCCCAATTATTACCCTTGTAGCCGAGTACTTCCTCAGCTGCTCTCTCCTCTATCGGTATCATCTCACCGGTATCGATAGCGATATCGATGGTCGAGGTAGGCGCGGCTACATAGAATGGGATTTTATGTATGCTTGCCATTGTGGCTACCGTATAGGTACCAATCTTATTAACTACATCGCCATTGGCAGCAATCCTATCGGCACCAACTACTACTTTTTGCACTTTTCCCATCTGCATCATGTGGCCGGCCATATTATCAGTGATAAGCGTCATCGGGATATCCTCGTGTATAAGTTCCCAAGCCGTAAGCCGCGCTCCCTGTAGAAGCGGCCTGGTTTCATCGACAAATACATGTATTTTTTTTCCACTCTTCCACGCTGACCGAATAACACCAAGCGCCGTTCCATACCCGGCACAGGCAAGCGCACCGGCGTTGCAATGAGTAAGAATGCAGTCACCATCATCAATAAGCTCGTTGCCAAAACCGCCCAGCGCCTTATTTCTTGTGACATCCTCAGACTGAATCGAGTCAGCCTCCTTGATAATGGCGTTCTTAAGATTTTCAATATCCATATTTCTATTAGATCTAATAAAATCATTCATTCTATTGATCGCCCAGAAAAGGTTGACGGCTGTCGGCCTTGTAGCTGCCAATTCATCGCCAACCTCAGTCAGGTATCCGATAAGCTTCTCCGTATCGCTAGATTCGAACCTGCTAGCAGCAAGGGCTATACCTAAAGCAGCAGTCACCCCAATGGCCGGGGCTCCCCTTACCTGCATCGTACGGATCGCCTCTGCTACATCCCTATAATCGTCAAATTCAATCCATACCTCTTCAAGTGGTAGCTTGGTCTGGTCGATCATTTTTACTTTTCCATTATGCCAGTATACTGTCTTAAATTCGGTATCCATCATCATCCATACTTCTATTGGTCCAATAAAACGTAAGTGCGTTAGTGCGTAATGCGTAAAAACATAAAGCAAAGTCACAGCTACAAGTATACGTTTTCTTCTATCTGCTTACTCCTTACGATTTACGCCTTACGATCGAACCTTCGAACTGCTTTCTATCCTTTAAGTGTTACTTTTTTTGGATCATCCCTTAAAGCAATAAACAATTCATGTGCCTGTTCAGGAGAGGCGTTTTCATGGACGATGGCCCGGACAGCTTTGATCATCGCTTCCGAATACTTTGATTGCCAGATATTTCTTCCCATATCGACTCCGACAGCTCCTCTTTGGACGGCATTATAAGCAAGCTTTAAGGCATCAAGCTCATTATCTAACTTCGGGCCGCCAGCAATGACTACCGGAACCGGACAGCCTTCAACGACTTTTTCGAACTCGTCACAGTAATAAGTCTTTACAAAATGTGCTCCCAATTCGGCCGCAATGCGGCAACAAAGCGCCAAATATCTGGCATCCCTCTTTTCTAGCTCCTTACCGACGGCGGTCACGGCAAGGACGGGCATCCCGTATCTCTCTCCCTGATTTACCAGTTCTGAGAGGCTATCTAGTGTCTGGCGTTCGTGTTTAGAACCGATAAAGACCGATAGAGCTATCGCTGAAGCATTTAACCTGACGGCCTCTTCCATTGAAGTAGTGATCACCTCGTTCTCCAGCGACGGCCCGACAATGCTAGTGCCGCCCGATACTCTTAGTACGATCGGAGTTGAAGTATTATTATCAACTGAAGTCCTAAGGACTCCCCTTGTAAGCATTAATGAATCAGCATCATTCAATATCGGCTCGATGGTCTTCCTAGGATTCTCGAGGCTGTTAGTCGGGCCGAGAAAATATCCGTGATCGACAGCTAGCATTACGGTTCTGCCAGTATCCGGCTTGATTATCTTTGATAAGCGATTCTGTAATCCCCAACTCATAGCATCCTCCTGATTATCTTTTTTCTTTTTATTATTATTCAAAGAACCCATTATATATGCAAGTCATCTATATCTAGATTTCTGGATCGACGATGATCTTTACAGATCTGTCAGCCTCCAAAACCTGTCTAAATCCGTCCTCGATCTCTTCTAATGCGATCCTTTTAGTTATCAGGTCTTTTAAGTCTAGACGACCTGATCTTATTAGTTCCAAGGCGATCTCGTGATCGCTCTGACTTCCAGCATATGAAGAGGTCAGCGTTACCTCGTTTCTCCAAAAGATTTCATTTATAGGGGTGTCGATCTTTGCATCAGGTGCACCGGCAGCAAAAAAAAGAACGGTGCCGCCTCTTTCGACCAGACTTAAAGCCTGAGCGGTTACAGATGGGACTCCGGCACAGATAATGACGATATCGGCAAGCCGTCCATTATTTACCTTGCGGATATTATCCGGCATACATTCATCCGGTTTAAAAACCTTTTCAGCGCCAAAATCGATAGCTTTTTTCAGCCGGTAATCGGAAATGTCTGAAGCCATGATCATACCCGAACCAAGAGCGGCAGCCAGCTTGACGTGTAAAAGACCGGAGATACCACTGCCAATCACAAAGATACTCTTTCCCGGTCCCTGTCCCGCCAACCTCTGTCCCCGAAGGACGCAGGCGAGAGGCTCTACAAAAGTACCCTCATCATAACTGATTGCATCATCCAATTTGAAGACACCTTTTTCAACATTTATAGAGGGAAGTCTTACATACTCTGAAAAACCACCGGGATCAAAATTTGTCGACCTCAAAGTATCGCAGACCGTTTCGTGGCCGCTATAACAATGGGGGCAGTTATTACAAGAAACATGGTGCGCAGCGACTACGCGATCTCCTGCCTTATAATCATCGACATCTTCCCCGACTTCGACTACGTCGCCGGCAACCTCGTGACCTAGTACGAGGGGTGCTCTATCGATACGATACCACTCCATAACATCCGTTCCGCAGATGCCGCTTGCTTTAACTTTCATAAGCAGCTCCCCTCGACCGATTTTTGGAATCGGTTTCTCCACTATTTGAATATCATCGTTTCGGTGCCAAACAGCGACGCGCAAGATGTCTCCTTATAAATCTGGTAAGAAACGAGTTATGGGTTATAGCCGTACTGTATGAACGGAATGAGATGCAGGGACAAATCTAAGTTTTTACCCGGTTTTAAAACATTAGTCAGGCACACTTGTCTGCTTCTACAAAAAGTTCCTCTTCGCTTACGCTCTTCCCATTATCAATCTAATGCATCAAAAATCATTTTTAGTTTCTGTATCATCTATTTTTTTAAAAATTTTACTAAAGCAAGTTCTTTAAGTGCCCATCTCCCAGCTAGCCAGATACTTTTCTTGTTCGGCTGTCAATTCATCTATGTTAATGCCCAGCTCGTGAAGTTTCAGCCTGGCGATCTCTTTATCTATTTCTTCAGGGACAGAATAGACTTTTCGTTCCAGATTTGCACCCTCTTTTTTGACATATTCAGCGCCTAAAGACTGGTTTGCAAAGCTCATATCCATAACGCTGGCAGGATGCCCCTCGGCAGAGCTAAGATTTACGAGCCTTCCTTCCGCAAGGAGGTGTAGCTTCCTGCCATCCGACATCTTATATTCATCGACAAAATCTCTTACCTCTCTCTTGCTTATCGATAGCGACTCTAATGCTTCTATATCGATCTCCACATTAAAATGTCCGGAATTCGCTATTATCACACCATCCTTCATGTTTTCGAAGTGCTCTTTCCTAAGTACATGGATATCCCCAGTTACGGTTACCCACATGTCTGCGATCTTCGCTGCTTCAACGCTGGGCATGACGCGATATCCATCCATTACAGCCTCTAATGCCCTTAACGGATCGACCTCGACAATAGTGACGTTCGCTCCCATACCTGCGGCTCTCATTGCCACACCTCTACCACACCATCCATATCCGGTTACCACAAAATTTTTACCGGCAAGTAGAACATTGGTAGCCCTTAAAATACCATCTATGGTACTCTGCCCTGTCCCATACCTGTTATCAAAGAAGTGTTTTGTGAGAGCATCATTTACAGCTATTACCGGAAAAAGAAGTACACCCTGTTCCGACATGGCCTTTAGCCTGATGACGCCGGTCGTGGTCTCTTCGGTTCCGCCAATGACATCGCCCGTCTGATCTTTTCTCTCTGAATGGAGTATCGAAATCAGGTCGGCACCATCATCCATTGTGATCTGGGGCTTAACATCCAAAACGCTGTTTATATGTTTGTAATAGGTATCGTTGTCTTCTCCCTTGATACTAAACGTTGGTATACCGTAATCTTCGACTAATGAAGATGCCACATCGTCCTGGGTGCTAAGCGGATTTGAAGCCGCCAGATAAGTATCCGCACCGCCGGCTTTAAGTGTTCTCATCAGATTCGCGGTCTCCGTTGTGACATGAAGACACGCCGATATCGTCAGGCCTTTTAGAGGTTTTTCTTTTTCAAAGCGTTCTCTTATCGAACGAAGAACAGGCATCTGTCTTTCTGCCCACTCGATCCTTAATTTCCCTTTTCCAGCAAGAGATAGATCCTTTACATCATACTCCAATTTGTGATTCCTTTCCCAGTGATAAATTGATAGCTCGTTGAATTATAACCTTAATATTAGCTCCCTAAGCCATTTTTTTAATCTCATTTCCGATCTACTTGCCTCTGCAAGTACTTCGTCATGACTTAAGCTGCCTTTTTTTCCCGCTATATTTGAAATAAGGGAGATCGCTAATACTCTAACATCTGCAAATCTCGCCATGATCACTTCCGGAACTGTAGACATCGTCACGGCATCGACGCCGATGTTAGCGAGAAATTTGACCTCAGCTAACGTCTCGTAATTTGGTCCAGAAACAGCCGCTAGAACTCCTTTTCGCCACCTAATGTCACTTACCTTAGCCGTCTCTTCTGCGATCTTTAACATCTCCTCATCATAGGCATCGGTAAGATCGACGAATCTTGTTCCCATACTCTCGTCGTTTGGGCCGATCAGTGGATTGCCTCCCATAAGATTTATGTGATCTTTTACTAACATAAAATCGCCGGGTTTTAAATTCTTGTTTATCCCACCCGCCGCGTTCGTAATTATAAGTTTTTTAATCCCCAAGCTTGCAAGGACTAAGACGGGGAAAGTTACCCCGCGCATTGTAAAACCCTCATAGTAGTGGAATCGGCCTCGCATAATAAAGATGGACCTATCTTCCAATTTACCCGAAAGAAGTTCGCCTCGATGTCCCGCTACCTTTGAAACAGGAAAATGAGGGATATCCTCGTAGAGAAGAGTGACCGTATCAGCAAGCTCCGGCAAAGAATCTGACATACCGCTTCCCAGGATGATGGCGATCTCGGGCTCGATCTTAGTCTTGGCCCGAATATATTTTGACGCTTCAAGGATGTTCTCTTTAATAAGGTCTATCTGATCCATTATTGCTACCTGTTTATATGGGGTTTACTTTTTACTTAGCGATACGCGATTTTAAGACTTGTATTCTATCGACGGGGGTCGGATCAATCCCGTTTAATAAAGCCAGATATACACTGATGAAATCACCAAGATAAATAAGCGAAAAGAGCTTTGCCAGTCTGGATCTACCTTGGCTTTCTAATTCAATAAATCCCGAAAATCTATCAGATATGAGTTCTTTCGTTGCGACAAACCTTTTTGACAATTGAGGGTTTTCAGTGCTATCCCTTAATGTCATCAAAAAGAATTCTCGACTTGTATTGACCATCTCTTCCCAACCCACTATCTCATTATGATTCATTTCGGGAAGATGATTATAGAATGCCGGCACTTTACTATTCTCATTGAACTGGCATTTCCATCTAAGAGCGGCTAAACCGCTTATCCCGGAATCACCGTAGATGATCGGTATTTTTCCATATACCTGATTAGCAAGCTGCTTTGCTTGATTTTTTTCAGTAGGTACCTTTGAGTTGTACTCCGTTGATTTAGTATTGAGCATCTCTATAAGTTCCTCAATATCATCCTCTATCGAATATACAAAACCGAGGCTGCTCAAGTAGATAAGAACCGGGATCGAAAGATAGCCTACGGCAAGTCGGGGTTGAAGCCCTTCAGGTATTCTGATAAGCGGCAGACCCTCCTTCTTTGCTAAATCAAGTAGTGCGCCGCCGCTTGTAATCGCCACTAATTGGGCGCCGCGCTCTAAAGCGATACGAGCGGATGATAGAGTCTCTTCCGTCTCTCCCGAATAACTGACTGCTAAGACCAGACTATTATCATTTACAAAAGCAGGCAGATCGTAACTCTTATTTACCGTTACCGGTATCTTTAAGTGGGGCTCAAAAACGATTCTCGCAATATCACCGCTGATGCCGGAACCTCCCATTCCCAGTATGGAAAGATTTTTTACTCTGGGCAGATCTGCAATGATATGGCTGCAGGACAGGCGCCCTATTTCGACAGCTTGCTCACATTGCAGCGGAAACTCCTCTAAGAAAGTGAGCATGTTGTTGTTATCTAATTCTTCTATCTCCCTTTGATCATCTAAATCAATGCTTCCCTTTAACATCATCCCTCACTTGATCCGTTTATTATATCTAAACCCATTGCCAGCAACTCGTCTACTTTTAATTTATCTTCAGCTTCAGCGTAAACCCTGACTACAGGCTCTGTTCCCGAAGGTCTAACAAGAAGCCAATTATCGTTTTCAAAAAAGAACTTATAACCATCCTTAAAATTCTTCCTTACGACTGTTCTTCCCCCTACTTGAGAAAAGGTCTGGCCTTCCAGCTGATCTATCAAACGCTCCTTTTTATCCAGTTCCATTTTAATATCAATTCTTTGATAATATGTCGGTCCAAACTCATCGTTTAGTTCCTCAACTAACTTGCTAAGCTTCATCCCTCTCGATGCGACGATCTCGACGATCATAGAGCCCATCAACATACCATCTCTCTCAGGAATGTGGCCCTTTATAGATATGCCGCCACTCTCCTCTCCACCAATAAGGACATCGCCCTTTAATATCTGATCGCAGATATATTTAAAACCGATCGGGGTCTCAACTATTGGTAAGCCGAATTTTTTGGCCAATCTATCGACCATCTGCGTCGTTGAGACGGTCTTTACGACCTGGCCGT
>JAUVQW010000039.1 GCA_030597945.1 Actinomycetes bacterium | reverse complement strand
AGCCGCTTGAGAGAGGATTTGGGTATACGCTGGGAAATTGCATACGGCGTGTTTTGTTATCTTCACTCCCCGGAGTGGCGGTCACTTCTATCAAAGTAGATAATGTCGATCACGAGTTTACGACAATCAGAGGTGTTAAGGAAGACGTTACGGATGTCATTCTTAACCTTAAGGGTCTCGTTTTAAAGATGAATGGAGAACCGAACGCTACGGCCTCAATTTCTGTTAAAGGCCCCAAGGAAGTAAAGGGAAGCGATGTTTTATGTCCGGCGGGGGTAGAAGTAGTAAATGGCGATGTTCATATTGCGACTCTCAATAAGACCGGCAAGCTAAATGCGGAGCTTCATGTTGAAAAGGGAAGGGGTTATTCCTCAGCCGAAAGGAATAAAAAGTCCAGTGACGCAATCGGTACTATTCCGATCGATTCGATCTTTACCCCGATCTCAAAGATCTCATATACTGTCGATCATACCCGGCATGGTGAGCGGACAGACTACGATAAACTGGTGATAGACTTAACTACCAACGGCAGCATTACTCCGGCAGATGCGGTCAGTATGGCCGGCCAGGTAATAAACGAACATATGGAGTTATTTGCGGAGCAATCTTTTGATGATGAAAGGGAGAGCATCTTTGCCGCTGAAGAAGAAGAGGTAGAGACAGAGCTAAACTCTCCAGTGGAGGATCTTGAGCTCTCAGTCCGTTCCTATAATTGTCTGAAGCGCCAGGGGATAGACACCCTCGAACAGCTTGTAGAATGTAGTGAGGTCGATCTCATGAACATTAGAAACTTTGGCTCTAAATCAATTGAAGAGATAAAAGATAAGTTAAACGAACTGACTCTTTCACTTAAAATATCGAGATAGGATTATTAGATGAGGCATCAAAAAAAGGGAAGAAAGATCGGCAGCAATTCAGCTCATGGTAAAGCCATCATGAATAATATGGCGGCCCAGATATTCGAGCATGGTCGGATCAAGACTACCGAAACAAAGGCCAAGGAAGTAAGAGGCACAGTCGACAAGATAGTTACACTGGCGAAACGAGGCGATGTCCATTCGAGACGTCAGGTTCTTTCAATGATAGGAAGCAGAGATCTCGCTCACAAGATCTTCGCCGAGGTGGCCGAGGATTTCAAAGAAAGAAATGGTGGATATACCAGGATAATGAAGCTTGGACCAAGGCTTGGTGATGCCGCCCCTATGGCGATAATCGAGCTTGTTCCTAAAGAATCCTGATAGTCGATTAAGTACGGCGGCGCCACAAAAAATCACTAGAGCAATACCACTTAACAAGATCCCCAATGTCTGATAGATCAAGAAATTTAAAATTTATAATCGATTACGACGGTACCGATTTTTTTGGGTGGCAATCACAGCCAAGCAAGAAAACTGTTCAGGATAGGATCCAATCCGCTTTCTTAAAGATATTAAAAGAAGATGTAAAAATTATCGGAGCAGGAAGGACCGATGCCGGCGTCCACGCTCGCGGCCAAGTGGCAAATGCTAAAATCTTTAACGATATACCGACGAAGAGACTCTTTAAATCTTTAAACGCGGTCTTACCCGGGTCCATCGCGATTAAAGAAATAAAAGAAATTGACAGTGAATTTCACTCTCGTTACGATGCCACTCTAAGAACCTATTCCTACTACATATGGAACGAAAAGTATGAGCCTCCTTTCTATAGACGATACAGCTGGTGGGTAAAGAGACAGCTTGACATTGGCCTAATGAGACAGTCTGCCGCAAACTTTGTCGGTAAGATCGATCTGGCGGCATTTACTCCTGAAAAGAAGAAGAACACGATAAGAGATTTCAGCCACATCAGAATAGAACAGCCTTCCGGTTTTTCCGATAAAATGATAAGAATAGAAATGTCCGCAAACAGTTTTCCGCTTAACTTTGTCCGATTTCTTGTAGGAACGCTGGTAGACGTTGGATTAGGTAAAGTAGAGGCTGGCGCAGTCAAAGAAATATTGGATTCAAAGGAATTTCAAGATGATCGTAAAAAAGCGCCTGCAAAAGGGTTGGTGCTAGAGCGGGTCGATTATTAGAGTAAGCTAGTAATAAGCAAGCGGTAAAAAATTATTACGTCTGGCTAATTATTATTTTTTTGCTATCAAAAGTCCTTTCAGACGCTAAAATTTGATAATTTTGATATAATCATCCCATGTTATATGGTAGTAATTATTATTTTAACTTCTTGCGCTCTTCATCGTTTCCTCATGCCCATAATGTAAGATCATGTAGAGATTGGAGTCCGGATGACTGATAGTAAGAAAATATTAGTAGTTGAAGATGAGAAGAAGATATCCGATGTCGTGGCCGCTTATCTTGATAAGGAAGGTTTTATCGTCAAAGTGACAGCTAACGGTAGGGATGCTCTAAGTCTGGTCGCGTCAGAAGATCCAGATCTGATTGTTTTGGATATCATGCTTCCTGACCTAAACGGAACCGAGGTATGCAAGGAGATCAGAAAAGATAATGATGTTCCGATTATCATGCTTACAGCCCTAAGCTCGGAGGATGAAAAGATAGCTGGCCTTACTCTTGGTGCCGATGATTATCTTACAAAGCCGTTTAGCCCAAGAGAACTGGTAGCCAGGGTAAAGACCGTTTTAAGGCGTGTAAAAGGTATGGACGATCCTGCCTACGACGTATTAAAATTTGGCGGCGATGAATTGGTCATCGACATCACTAAGCATAAAGTAACCCTCTCAGGTGATGAAAGGGCCCTTACCCCGTTCGAATTCAAGCTATTATCTATACTTGCGCGATATCCGGGAAGAGTGCATTCAAGGTTTGAGCTTATAAATAAAGTGCAGGGATATGATTTTGAAGGATATGAGCGTACGATCGATGCCCACATCAAGAACTTAAGGCAAAAGATAGAGTCTGACCCGAAGAATCCTCGCTATATTAAGACCATCTTTGGGGTGGGGTACAAATTTACGGATGAATAGATTATGGCAAAAACTGGCATTAAATTTTGTTGCAGTTGCCATCGCGGTAACGATAGTGGCTCTGCTTGCTGTTAACCTTTCCTATGAAAGTCGTTTCAAATCTTATGTCAAAGAACGTCAGGCGATCAATAATCACAGGATAATCCAGACGATAACTAATATCTATGAGGTTCACGGAAGTTGGTCGGAAGAGTTGACTGATCTCCTTCCTCAACTTGGCGTAATGAGTGGTGTAAGTCTGAAAGTTTTGGATCTCGATCGAAATATTGTTGCCGAGACATCTTCTGAGATCGAGAGCATGATGATGGGTGAAAATGCCAAAGTGGCGGGTGAGACTGCCGTTATTCCGATAGTAAACGGTGCTGACAGGGTAGGTGACGTCTACATTACCCCGCTAGGTGATATCTATGGCGTTCCCGGTGAAGACATAAGATTCAGAGAATCGATCAACCGACTTCTCCTTCTAGGGGGCGGCCTGGCGGCCATAGTCGGGCTGTTGCTTAGTTATTTTATTTCGACGAGGATGACTTCGCCTCTTGAAAGGATGACCGAGGCTGCAAAAAAAATAGAAGCGGGTGACTACAGCGAACGGGTCGAAGTCACGAGTAAAGATGAGATAGGCGATCTTGCTTATGCTTTCAATCATCTAGCAGTCACGCTAGAGCGGCAAGAGGATCTGAGGCGAAATTTGACAGCAGATATATCTCATGAATTACGCACGCCCCTTGCGTCCATTAGGAGTCATGTAGAGGCCTATATCGATGGAGTGATGGAGCCGACTACCGAAAATATTCGCTCTATTCATGAGGAGACGATGAGACTTTCAAGGCTTGTAGAAGATCTTGGTGAACTTGCCAGACTTGAGAGCGACAAAGTAAATATAGTTAAGACTAAGATCGATCTCAATGAGGTCGCTGGAAAAGTAGTCTTTAATCTTAAGCCCCTCTTTGAAGAGAAAGATGTGAAGATCGAATTATCTAAAGTAAGTGAGCCGCTATATGTGAAGGCGGATGCCGATAAAATATATCAAATACTTTTTAATCTCTTGCACAACGCCCTTAAATTTACCTCTTTAGGCGGAAAAGCCGAGGTAAGATTAGAGAAAAATGGTAAGAACGCCCTGGTCTACATCGAAGATAACGGTATCGGAATCGATCTTGAGGAGCATTCATCGATCTTTGAAAGGTTCTACCGGGTCGAGAAGTCAAGAAACCGATCTAGCGGTGGCGCCGGTATCGGGCTTACTGTAGTAAAAGAGCTGGTAGATATACATAAAGGCAAGATATCGGTTGATAGCGAACTCGGTAAAGGAACGGAATTTAAGATAGTAATGCCTCTTTTTACCTGATTTTTGCAAATCTTCACAAATTCTACACAACTTGTTCACAAAATCTTCAAATGTTTATTTCATAATCAATATCAGATAAGAACTATTAGGCGAAATTGTTCATTCTTATCTTAAACCCTGACAAATGGCAGTCAGGCACTAAAATAGTTCTCTCCATTCCTAACCTTTGCGGCTTCGAAAGAAGCAGGGAAAACGCCCCAGGCGGGCGTTTTTCATTTTTATCCGAGCAATCTTTATCTTTTTCAAGTGATCTTACTTTAAAGTCATAAGGATCAATGGCGCTAAGGATGATAAACACTCAGTTTGACCGCTGACGCTAATCAGCGGACCTTTTAAAAGAAACGACAGTACTCCTAGATAATAGCTCGTCAAAGTTATATAGAGATGCAGCTTTCTTTTTGGAGGCTCAGCAATCGCCATCTGGAAGTTGCTGAAAAATCGTCAAAATCTAAACAGCGAATTTAAAGTGGATTATGTCACCGTTTTTTACTATGTAGTCTTTTCCTTCGAGCCGGACGTGTCCTAACTCCCTTGCCTTAGGATAGGAACTATCACTTATTAAGATATCTAAACCGATGACTTCTGCCTTAATAAACCCCTTTGCGAAGTCAGTATGGATAGTGCCGGCCGCTTCAACCGCCGTTGAACCTTGCTTAATCGTCCAGGCCCGGCACTCTTCGCTGGAGGCAGTAAAGAAGCTCATAAGACCCAATGTATGGTAAGCAGCTCTTATAAGCCCGTCAACGGCCGAGATGTCAATAGCTAACTCACTTCTAAATATGTCTGCTTCTTCATCATCGAGCTCGGCCAGCTCTTCTTCGATCCGGGCACTTACAATGACGGTGTCACTATTATGATCATTGCCGTAAGCGATCACCTCTTCACTCATTAAAAAATCTTTATTCTTGAAAGCTTCTTCGTCAACGTTGGCGATAAATAGCATCGGTTTTGCGGTCAACAGGTGAAGATCTTTAAAGTCATCTATGTGTTGAAAATTTTTTGCAAGACTTCCATTAGATAAATTATCAATTAAATCGTTCAGATTCTCTAAAAGCCTTGATGCTTCCTTATCACCTGACCTTGCTTCCTTGGTAAGCTTTAAAACCCTTTTCTCGCAGGTTGAAATGTCAGCAAGAGCAAGTTCGGTATTAATGGTCTCAATATCGCTTATCGGATCTCTTTTACTGGTCGAATCGGCGCTCGTGTCGGTAAAGCATTTTACGACTTGAGCGATGGCGTCGACTTCTCTTATATGGCCTAGAAACTGGTTTCCAAGACCCTCGCCTTTACTTGCTCCCTCTACCAGGCCGGCTATGTCTACAACACGAAGGGCCGTGGGAACGCGTTTTTTTGGTTTCATCAGCTCGACCAGTGACTCAAAATCGTCATCGGGTACTTCGGCTACACCGATATTCGGATCGATAGTCGTAAAGGGATAATTCGCAGTGACGGCTTTAGCACTGGTAAGAGCGTTAAATATTGTAGATTTTCCGGCATTGGGAAGACCAACGAGGCCGATTTCCAAAGAATTCCTCCTAATAGTTTGCCTTAAAGATAATATATTTATAAATGAATACTTACAACATAAAAAAAAGTAAAGCGTAAGATGGAGGAAAGCAGAGAGCCGAAAGCAGATTGAAAAACGGATATTAATGTCATTACGGGAATCGACTCTTTAGTCGACGCACCTCGGCTCTTCAAATATTTTAACCCCCATTCTTACTTCTAACGCTCTTATGACTGTTTCCTCCAAATCCGCTTTCAACTTTCTGCTCTCTCATCTCTATCATAAGACTCCCTCCACGCTTTCTTAATCTGATATAATTTGAGCGGCAAAAAAGAGAAAATATGGATAGACAATATCTGATTGATTTCGATCTAAAACAAATACCGACCAGAATTAGCGATCTTCTTATAATCGGCGGTGGAATCGCCGGATTGACGGCTGCTCTAATAGCCGGAGATGAGCTCGAGACGACCATTCTTACAAAGGGAAAGATCAAGCAGTCAAGTACATGGTTTGCCCAAGGTGGAATAGCAGCGGCAATCGGGGACGATGATTCAAGCGAAAGCCATTTTGAGGATACGATGGAGGTCGGTGCCAATTTGAGTGACAGGGAAGCTGTTAAGGTCATAGTCGAAGAGGCAAAAGAGGCGATAGAGTTTTTGATCGAGCAAGGGGCGAATTTTGATCGAGAAAATGGGAAGTTAAGGCTGGCAAGAGAGGGTGGTCATTCCAAGGCAAGAGTCCTTCACGCCGGCGACGGGACCGGAAGCGTCATTGCTTCGACTCTTGGTAAGGCTGCTTCGAAAAAGAAAAGATTAACGCTACATCAAGATCGCTTTGTTATCGATCTTCTTACCCTTGGGGATAAGTGTGTCGGGGCTTTAGTCTTCGATAGCGAAAAGTCGGTCGTCGAGGCTCATCTGGCCGCTGCAACAATGCTGGCCACAGGTGGTATGGGTCAGATCTTTGATTTGACTACCAATCCGATAATGGCTACAGGCGACGGATTTGCAATGACTATGAGGGCTGGAGCCCGCATGGAAAACCTAGAATTTATTCAATTTCATCCTACTTCCTTTTATTTCGATCAAAACCCAAGGTTTTTGATTTCTGAGACAATCAGGGGTGAAGGTGCTTATTTGAGGGATAAAAGAGGGGACAGATTTATGGTAAGCGTGCATAGGCTGGCGGACCTTGCGCCAAGAGATGTTGTCTGTAGAGCGATGGTCGAGGTGATGAAAAGAGACGATACCGACCATATTTTCCTAGATGCGACGCACATCGAGGTAAGCAAGTTACGATCGAGATTTCCCGGCATCTATAAGTACTTAAAAGAATATGGCTATGATCTTAAGAAAGATCGGATTCCTATATCACCTGCAGCACACTATATGATCGGTGGCGTAAAAACAGACCTTCTTGGAAGGACTAGCATAGAGGGATTATTCGCGTGTGGAGAAGTAGCTTCTACCGGAGTTCATGGCGCAAATCGTCTGGCAAGCAACTCTCTTTTGGAAGGCCTTGTCTTTAGCAGGCGGGCTACGTTGAATATCTTAGATAATCTGCCGGCAAAGGTAAATGGTAAAGAGGATCTTATTGAAAAGGGGCATAGTCCAGTTGAAAGCGGCCAGTTAGAAAATATTAGAGCAGATCTTAGAAAATTAATGACGTCTAACGTAGGAATAGTAAGAGATAGCGAAGGCTTGTTTTTTGCTGAAAGCGAGATCAGTCGCTGGAAAGATGGGCTATATGGTCGTCAGTTTGATAATCCGGCTGCGTGGGAGGTTCAAAATATGATCGACCTCTCTGGGGAGATAATATTAAAAGCACTGGCAAGGACTGAAAGTGTTGGTGCCCATTATCGGGTCGGCTAGAAAGTTACTCGATCAGAACCTTGCTTAATAAAGGGAAGATGATGATTTGAAAGAACTAAAGGAAAATCCTATTTTTCTAAGATTGATCGATCAGGCCATTGATGAAGATCTTGGTGAAAAAGGAGATATCACATCCAAGGCTGTTATCTCTTCATCGACTGCCTGTAAGGCGACGATCACCACAAAGTCCGCGGGAGTAGTCGCCGGCATAGAAATCTCAGAGGCGATCTTTCAAAGGATCGATAGCAACCTCGAATTTAGCGCTCACCTTTTAGACGGTGATATGGTAGGTGTCGGTGAAAGCATTGCCGATATTGAGGGATCGATGTTATCAATTTTAGCGGGAGAGCGTACGAGCCTAAATTTTCTTTCTTATCTTTCAGGTATTGCGACGATAACGAAAAAATTCGTAAGGGAGATCGAGGGCACAAAAGCAAAAATTTTTGACACGAGAAAGACACATCCGGGACTTCGCGTATTTGAAAAATATGCGGTCCGCGTAGGTGGAGGCTCAAATCATCGAAGTGGCCTTTTTGATCAAGTACTGATTAAAGACAATCACTTGATGGCGGTCGATAGCTTGAAGATAGCCATAGAATCAGGAAAAAACTTGAGTGTGATCGAAATAGAAGTGGAAGACCTATCGCAATTACGCGAGGCCTTGGACGCAAATCCCGATATAATCATGTTAGACAACATGGATATCGAAATGATCGAGGAAGCGGTGGGAATGGTGGGAGGAAGAGTCTTGTTGGAAGTGTCAGGCGGCGTAAGTCTGGAAAATGTAAGAAAACTTGCGCTTAGCGGAGTGGATAGAATAGCTGTTGGATCTATCACGATGGCGGCAATGCCTCTGGACATAGCTTTAGATGTAGTTGAGGTCAGAGAGTACGGCAGATGATCCCAAATCTTGCATCCGAGTATTTTGTCCGTTTTGGATATGTTTTTCTTTTTTTAGCGGCCGCTCTTGAGAATATTCCTTTTGTCGGATTGTTTCTCCCGGGGGAAGTCATAGTCGTAGCGGCGGGATTTTTCGCGGCCACAGGCGAATTCGATATCGTCTTGGTATTTCTTGTTGCAACCATCGGAGGGATCGTTGGAAATAACGTAGGTTATTGGCTTGGTCGTTATGGAGGCAGACCGCTCATCGAGGGGCTGGCGGATCGTTTGCATATTGATAGAAAACACGTAAAGTCAGCTGAAGATTATTTTGATTCACATGGGTCTAAAACAGTCTTTATCGGAAGATTTATTGCCGGCTTAAAAGCTTTTGTTACTACGCTTGCCGGTGCGGCACACATGAATTACGGAGTTTTTCTGCTTTACTCAACGGCAGGAATAATCAGCTGGACGATCATTGCACTTATTCTCGGCTTTTTCTTCGGACAAAACTTGGATGCGATTCTTTCAGTCCTGAAAACTATCGGCTGGTTCATTCCGGTATTAATGTTCCTGGCAGTTATCGCTTTATGGATACTGAGAAGACGAAACAAAAAAAATAATGGCT
>JAUVQW010000153.1 GCA_030597945.1 Actinomycetes bacterium | reverse complement strand
GCCTTTTGCTCGTGGCATACAACCAAAGTGATGACATGATGATGCTAACGGTCAACATATTCAACTCATAGATAACGGCGGCTGGCTGAAGGTTTCGAAACTTACTATATATTATCGTCGTATATGGGATGAGAACGATAAACGTCAATTGAAGTATGCTTAACCATAAAAACGTCTGATCAGCAGTTCGTATATAATGAAACTGACGATGGCTGGCTACCCAAAATAACGCAAGTAAAAAGAAGGCCAAAAAATAATCAAAGAAAAACTCTATTTGATCGACAAGCGACTTTATTAACGTTTCCGATTCAGTTGTAGCACTTGGGACATTGATATTCAGGATCAAAATCGTCATAGCTATAGCGAATATCCCGTCAGTCAAAGCTTCAATCCTTTTAGTAGACATCTTTTTTTACCTGAAGCTTCATTACTTTTTAACCTCCGGAAACATCTTGCCAACAGTAAGTGACCACTGACAAGACTTAGGATCCATGAATTACATTTTTCCCATATTAAATAGCGGATATCGAATCAGCGGCAGTTTTAAAATTTTAAGTAAGGGTAAAGCTAAGTCTGGCTAGAAACAGGTAGCGTTTATTTATGGAGGATAGTTTTTTCTGATGGCATTAGCAAAAAAAGTAAGGTTAGACCAATTAAAAGAATCACAGAAGGGTCACGCAAGCACTTATAGTACCAGGTATTTTAAAGAAAAGATCCCAACTTATATACTTCCCGAAAGTTCGGCACCAGCTAACGCTGCTTATCAACTAATAAAAGATGAGATGAACCTCGATGGGACTCCCGCTCTGAACCTTGCGAGTTTTGTGACAACATGGATGGAACCCGAGGCGCGCCAACTGATCGAAGAGAACCTACATAAAAATTTTATCGATCATGACGAATATCCTCAGACCGAAGTAATACATGAGCGACTCGTCAATATGATTGCCAGACTTTTCAACTCTCCTGACGAATGCAATTCTATAGGGACAAGCACGGTCGGATCGTCTGAAGCGATAATGTTGGCCGCATTGGCACATAAATGGAATTGGAGAAAGAGGCGTGAAGCCGAAAAGAAACCGATAAATAAGCCGAATATAATAATGGGTGCCGATGTTCAAGTGGTTTGGGAAAAGTATGCACGATATTTTGATGTCGAAGCGAGGATTATCCCGATGGAGAAGGACCGACTTACCATAAACGCACATGAAGTAGAACGGCATTTGGATGAGAATACAACTTGTGTCGTTGGCATATTAGGCACTACATTCACCGGTCAAGCAGATGATTTCGAAGGGATCAACGACTTGCTTGTCCGGATCAAGAACGAAAAAGGTTGGGACATACCTCTTCATATCGACGCTGCTAGCGGCGGGTTCATCTCCCCTTTTATCGAGCCCGATCTAAAATGGGATTTTAGATTGCCCCAAGTAAAATCTATTAACACTTCAGGCCACAAATACGGTCTGGTCTACCCCGGTGTCGGTTGGATGATTTTTAGAGAAGATGTGGACTTCCCAAAAGAGCTCATCTTTAACGTAAACTATCTTGGCGGTGAAATGCCGACATACACTTTAAACTTCTCCAAGGGGAGTACGATGGTACTTGCGCAATACTATAACTTTATCCGGTTGGGTTTTGAAGGTTATAAAGATATAGCAAGCAATCTTATGGCAAACGCAAGGTATTTAAGGGACCAACTCATCGGTACGGAGAGGTTTGAGTCCATCGGATCTCTAGATCATTTTCCAGTAGTCGCTTTTAAATTAAAAGATAATAAGGGTTATTCGGTATATGACATATCCGAAAAATTACGAGAAAATGGTTGGATAGTACCCGCATATACTCTTCCGCCAAACACGCAAGACATAGATGTTCTAAGAGTCGTTATAAAAGAGAATTTTAGCCGAGATATGGTTGATAGTTTCGTTAAAGACTCCGAGGTAGCTTGCGAAGTTTTGAGCGGTAAAAAGAAGATCAGGCCCTTCCCTGCAACCGATAGCCACAACAAGATACACTCACATCACGTGGCTTAAATATTTACAAAAATCATTTAAACAACAAGACATGAAGTTGCTAGACGTAAAGTCTATCGCATATGATAAATCAATTGCATAAATTGCAGTAGGTAGAAATCTTACTCTAGAATAAATATAATGATGATAACAAGGAGTGACATGGAACTTAGCAATTTCGATGAAGTAATCGGTAAAGTTGATAGTCTCGATATAAAGACAAAACATTTTTCCTGGATCTATAATACCGATAATCAGCGCGATTCTGTCTCAATACCCTTGATCGCTCACAATCTCAATAATTTAAAGCAGTGCCTGGTTGTAGTCTCTGATCAACACGAGGACACGATAATTGAAAAATTAGTAGCCATGGATATCGATGTCGAGAAACATATATCTAGTGATCAGCTCAAATTTATGCGGCCTGAAAAATTTCTATTTGTAGATGGAGAGATCGATGAAAACTCTGTTCTTGAACGTTTTCAATTGGTTATAGATAATGCAATTGATCAGGGGTGGCGGGGGATACTTATTGTAAATGACTCTTCACACCTTTTAGGTGACGTCGACATCTCCAGATGGCTAAGTATTGAGAGCCGACTCGATCAGAAATGCACTGAGAATCCCTGCACTCTTCTATGTCTCTTTGATGACCGTCAAGTTTCCGGTTCCTTGGTGGCAGCTGTGATAAAGATCCATCCGGCTGTGGGAATCGGAGATGACATTGTACGAAACCCTTTCTACGTCGGCCCGTTTACAAAACAGGATTACCCGGCATAAATAATGAACCCATCAAAATATGCTTTATTTAATTCTCATCCTTGAATCAAGATTAGTATTCTCGTAGAATGTAGCGGTGTCTTATTTTCCCCGGTAGCTCAATGGTAGAGCATTCGGCTGTTAACCGAAGGGTTGTAAGTTCGAATCTTACCCGGGGAGCAATCGATGTAAGTGTCTGCCCTAAAGATACTTGTATCGATTTTTTACTGTCTTTAGAACTTGCTAACCAAAGGGCATTTACCATTGATCACGAAGCCCGTCTGCCCTCTTTACCGCCAGACCCACCCAACCAGGCCTCTCTTAGGTCATCGATGTCAAAATAATAATCGCTC